>CAZGYZ010000005.1:0-24819 GCA_964530675.1 uncultured Nitrospira sp.
GGGTTTGAGTATTGTCTACGGTTTCCTCGAAGGCGACAGGCGTCTCGATTGTAGGGTTCGCATAGATCTGAAGGTATTGGTTGGGGTCATAGGAGAAAGCAGGAGAAAACTTTGGGATAAAGATGCTGGTTGCATCGTCAGACCGAGCCCCTAGTCCGTAGCGACGTTTCGTGTCCGCCTGGAGTTCTACAAAACCGCCGAACGTCAGATTGGGCCCGATGGGTATCGTGGCTCTCGGTGGCGCATTCGGATCAAAAGGTTCTTTAACTGGAGTAGTAGTAGGTGCGGCAGGTATCAGTGGTGCATTCGGATCAAAAGGCTCGAGAGCGGGAACATCGAGCTTAGTGGGTTTCGATGGCGCATTTGGGTCAAGAGGCTCTGCAACGGGCGGTTTCGTTAACGTCGCACCGGCTGATGATGGCGTTGAAAGTCTCGCAGGCCCATCCTTCAACTTAGCTGCGGCCTGCGCCACATTGGCGAGCAACAGCGCAAAAGCGGCCGACAAGATGATTTGTTGAATTCCAGCCTTACAACGCATGCCTAAAAATGCCGATTCGCAGGGAGGATGTCACGCGATTTATGTATATTGGCAACGGGTGTTTGGCGCCCAAGACCTCGATGAAGCAGTGCTCAATCGCGCCACAAGGGTCCGAGCGGCCAGGAAGCTCACTCACGCGCCCGGTGAGCCAGCAGGGCGTAATAACGGCTTCTGAAATCAACATCCAATTTGATTGAGTATCCTTGTCAGTATCCGGTCCGAATCGAAATACTCCTCGGCAATCTCTCGTGCTGCCCGACTGTGGAGTAAGTAATTCCCGTTGATTTCTTCAATACCGGCCACCGCTTCTTCTATGGTGGCAAACGTCAGCAAACCTTTTCCCGTTGGGAGATGAGGCTCGATGCCCGTCGATTGCACCAAAACCGGCTTCCCGGACGCCAAATAGAGGGGGCTGCGGTCGCTGAACCAACCTGTAGAAAACTCGACATACCGATTATGGGCGACGCTAAACTCGGCGCGGGATTGCCCGATATAATCGCGGTAGTCAGCGAGATTACGGAATGTTCCTGGATCCGAAAGCCACCAGCCTTTCTCTTGAAAAAGCTCGCGGTCGGTTCGGTGCTTGGCAGAGTCAAGCCGCAAAGCAATTTCAAATTCCTGCCCCGTTTGTTGGGGAAGATCGAGGAATCGAAGCCAATTATCCGATTTTTCACCTGAGTATTGCCCCTCCCACTGGAACGTAGCCCTGCCTTTCCAAGTTGAAATCGTCGTGAACCGTTTATTATTGGCGTTTGTCACCATTGGCCACATCGGCAGTACGACCGGACGGACCATGGGATGCCATTGGCGATTTTCCGTGGGAATGGGACAGGTGGCCTTACCGATGTTGAGGCCCAAGGTGAACAGGTGGTCGTAGCGGTTCAGACTCTCGTAGTCCTCTCCATGCTGCTGAAGGGAAACCTGTGTATTGCCTGGATTGCCATCAAAGTAGGCTCGTTGCCTGGCCTGCTCGAATATCTCCGGAGCCTTATTGATCTCTCCACTGCGGGTGATCAGTAAATCGCATCGTTTGGCTACGTTTACCGCCTCGGTATACGATAGGCCGTGGGTGGCCTCTCCGTTCTTGTAAATCAAGCAACACCGAGGCCATATGCCGTACGTCCTCATAATCTCTTCGAAATGAAGCCGGCCATCCCATTGTTCAAAAGGTATCTTTTGCTTGTTGGAATCGGTGCAGCGATTCGACCCCACCCGCTCCATCACATAGACGTCATGGCCCAGCCGCTGGAATCCCGCTGGATAGGCCATCGCGTGGTCAATATGACCCACAGTCGTATTGGCGATTTTGCCGGTACAGATAATGGTCATGACGCGTCACCGATCGCTGTCTCTGAAACATGGCTCGATGTCTTCAGCGCAGCCGGCAAAGGCATTTCTGTGGCCATGGCAGCGAGGAACTCGCGCTTGACCTCTCTGAGCTCGTTGAGAACCCCCTTCCGACAGGACTCAATCACCCCTTGGGCTTGTGGGGAAAGGCACCAATCCACTGCTGCATCCAGGCGTTCCGGCGTCGCGTTCTCGATCGGAATGCACTGCGGCCAACCGATGGCCTCCGCCTGGGCAGAGACCTTCGCCCCTCCCTCGATGGCATCAATGGCAACGACCGGCACGCCGGCTTTGAGCGCATAGACCATGCCGTGCAGGCGGTTTGTGAAAAGAAGATCGATCCTTTGCAGTGCCGACAGGAAGTGAGCGGGAGTCCGGAGGCCGTTGCCATCCCGGTACCAACGCGTGTCGAGGTCGATCGCGGCGAAGTCGCGTCTTTGAATCAAGTCGTCGAAGAGTTGGCGCGCCTGGTCGTGTCGCTCCCGTCCAGCATAGGACGACTGCTTGCGTACGAGACAGCGCCCGACCACTACGGGAACCGATTTCGTATCCGCAAGCAGTGTGAGATCGGGCCGGGTTATTCGGTTCGAATCCCTCTCCAGTAGTATGTCGAAAGGATTCCAGGATTCAATCGGCGCAATCAACGTAAGGTTGATTCCGATACGGACGCAGTGCCGAAATCTCGCAAGGTCGAACTGCAGTCCCTCAAGCTGCTCCTTCCACACCGGGCCGCAGATCATGACTAAGTGGCTATAACTGCGGGGATCGACCCTGGCGAGGTCAGTGGCTCCTGGCAGCTTGGCGCGGACGGATTCGGCGAAAGGCGCCACGTCGCAGGAAATGCCCATTCCGCCCAGCCAATGCCGGACGATCTCGAGACACTCGATGTCCCCGACGGTGGAGAAGTGGCCGGTCAGTAATGCCCGTCTCGCCATCATTCGATCCCTTGGGTGCTCCGTGTCTGTCATACGCCGACAGGTTCAGGAAGATTGGATTCAATGAATTTCAACCACGCTGGTCCTTGGATGGTCCAAGCATACCGTTCCAGAACCCGCTTTCGATTATTCCATCCAAGTTGTTGGACCAGAAGGCGATCAGCTTCTAATTGAGAGACGAGACACTTGATGCCAGAAAGATCTCTCGTAATGAAGAATCCGTTATGTCCTTCCGTGATGAGATCTTCACAGCCGCCTACTCGTGTGGATATCACGCCTCGGCCACAGGCGGAGGCTTCTAGAACGCTCTGGGAGAATCCTTCAGAAGTTGACGTGCAGATGTACAGGTCGATCTGGTTGTATAGCTGCGGCATTTCCTCCCGCTTGACTTGCCCCTCGCCTTTTCCACCCAGAACTTTGATCTCCACGTTGGGAAGTTCGCAAAGCGGCGCAATAAATTGGGAATACCCCTTCAAATGATCGTGCTTGTCGATGTGCGTACTTCCGCAAAAGCCGACGATCAGAGGTCGGTGACGATCCGTGGCAATGGGATGAGCGGGGGCAAAGAGGTCCGTGTCCACGCCATTTTCCGTCAAGGTGATGTTCGACAATCCGGCTTCCCGAAAGATGGTAAACAAGCGCCGACTAATGACATTGATGTGCCTCAGCGTGGAGAGCTCCTCGATCAGTTCTTGGGGCGGGGGAGGGCAGGCCTCAGGGAGAGAGGCATATTCATCCCACGAACGGTGAGAATGGATGCCAGTGATGAGTTTCCTTCGATCGAGAAAGGTCAATTCTTGGCGGTACCGATGCTTCTTCTTTTTGGACATGATCAGTGTCCAGCCCATGGCGAACACGAGATCATACTTCGCGTGATGCTGTTCGATATAATCGAGGTTGTCTGCCAAGGAGACGATGTCAAATGACAGAGCGCCATTGACATTGCCTTTGGCCAGCCCCTTCGCAATGGCGTCGTAAGACCACCCGAACTTATCTATGATAATGAGAACTTTGCGCATGGTGCGGTGTCAAGCGCCCCCGGTTGAGACAATCGGCTCGCATGTCGGCAGATGCGCGGCATGGCCGACTTTACCCTCGACGGTTATTTGATCGAGTGTCTTGAAGACATAACCTCGTGTTTTTAGAAGCTGAAACGTCTGCTCTATCCTCTCGAGCATCGCTTTGCAGTCCTCTGCGGTTTTGCAGTACGGGCTCTTGTTCGGGACCAGTTCCACGTTGTGAAACATGCTGCATAAGACGATAGGAGTGGTATGGGCTTCATACCAGTCGATGACCTTCTTGCATTGGTCGAAGTCTGAAAACCGAGGGGTCGGCCTGAGCCATTCCAATTTCGGGGTGATGGAAACCGGCACTTCCACAATTTTGGAATCGCCCTGCAGGCAGATGTTATCTTTAGATGGATAATATGGCGACAGGCTGCTCGGTTGTGAAAAATCCGCGATATCGTGCCAATTGCGGAAGGGGGTCACACTGGTGTCATGTGTGTATCCCAGCCGTTCGAGGCACTCCAACGTCCATCCTCTCGCCCCGAATCTTCCTGCGCGAAATGACTTCGGAGCATATCCAAACAGGTCAACAAACTTGTCCGTGAGATTCTTGAGTTTCTCAAATTCGACATCTTTGTCGTATTCACACTGCATGTCTTTTGGGTCACATCCACTGAAATCCGATCCTGGAAACCGTTCCATCGGGGGGATGTATTCCCCGTGGAGATGTGTTCCCAATTCGCAATGACTCCTATTGAGAGACTTGAGACAATCGACCGATCTCTGATCAACCATGACCGCCGGGCTGATCAGGTACACGGGCTTTACCCCGTAGGCGTCACACAGACGCTGGAGGACTTCAATGCCTGTATAGACCCCCTGGTATGACGCTGGATTCGACGTTTTCCATTTAGGGCCTGCATCGATCTCGACGTCGATCGTTAAGACATAGGTCCTTGGGCTATCGGTTTTTAAGATCACGCTCATACCGGCTGTACGCTCCGTAATCTGCATTCGCCCAGGATTCCGAGTGGCCACACTACTTTAAGCATATGTTTCAGCCTCGCCTTCAGTTTCAGGGTAGAGCGTATTCGATGTACCGTCGTCTTCCGGCTGCGTCCCGCGCGTCTGGTGAGCAAGCAGGGCGCAATAAGGGCCTTTGCGAGCCACGAGTTGGCGGTGCGTGCCTTGCTCGACGAGGCGGCCGTTCTCAAGGACCAGAATCTGGTCGAACTGCTCCATGGCAAAGAATTGATGGGCGATCACGAGGGTTGTCTTGCCTGCCTGGAGACGGGCCACGGTGTCGCGAATCAGCGCCGCCGACGCAGGGTCCACGGCGGATGTCGGCTCGTCAAGGATGAGGATCGAGGGCTGCTTGATGATGGCGCGAGCCAGGCAGATCCGCTGCCGTTGTCCTCCGGACAGGGTGCCACCCCTCTCGCCGAGGATGGTGTCGTAGCCGTTGGGCAACGCCACAATGAAGTCGTGCGCGTAGGCGAGCGCCGCCGCTCGTTCGATCTCATCGCGCGTCGCGTCTGGTTTCCCATAGGAAATGTTTTCAGCGATACTCGCGCCGAACAACACCGTATCTTGCAGTACGATGCCGATGTGTTGCCGGAGAGATTCCCGGTTGTACTGCGCGCTGTCGGTTCCGTCGATCATGATGGAGCCGGTTTGGGGTTCGTATAGGCGGAGGATCAGGTTGACGATCGTCGACTTTCCGGCTCCGGAGGATCCGACCAATGCCACTTTCTGGCCTGCCTTGATGTGACAGGACATCCCCTGCAACACGTTCCGGTTGCGCTCGTAGCCGAAGGTCACTTGGTTGAACGCGATGTCCCCCCGCAAGGCCGAGGCCTGTTTTGCATCGGGCCGATCGCAGATTTCCGGTTCGATGTCGAGGATTTCCGCGACGCGTTTTGCACTGACCATTGCCCGGGAGAACTTGACTGACAGACTGCTCAAGTTTCGCACCGGTTTATACAGCGAGTGGCCATAGGAGAGGAAAATAAGCAGATCGCCAGGCGTCATTTGCTTTGCGAGGACCAACCAGCCTCCGAAGAGAACGGTGCCGGCGATTCCGATCGCTTCCATGACGTGGACCACTCTGGAGCCAGACGCGATGAGCCGCGCCGTCTGAATGCCTTGTTCCACATGGTGGTCGCTGTACTGCTGGAGCCGCGAATCTTCATGCCCCTCTCGTCCGAACGCCTGGACGAGGGAGATCGCTCCCAAGACCTCATTCACATGGGAGGCGATTTTCCCTTCTTGCTTCCGCTGTTTCTGGGCCGTGGCCTTGAGCTTTCGGATCAAGACAAAGAGGAGGGTGCCGAGAATCGGTAAGGTCACCATGGCGACGAGAGCCAATCTCCAGTTCAACACAAACATGATTGCCATCATGCCGAGAAGAGTCAGGCAATGACCGGCCATTGTCAGCGCCCAGTCGGCGAAGACATCCTTCAGCGCAGTCGTGTCGCCCGACACTTTGGTGAGCAGCTCGCCGGTGCGGGTTTGGTGGTGAAAGGATAGAGACAAACGCTGCAAGCGGGAGAACAGTTCGCGCCGGATGGTCGCGCTGAGCTCGAAGCCGACTTTCGTCGTCAGGTACAACTGGCCATAGGAAAAGACGCCGCTGAGAACGCTGATGCAGATAATCGAGCCGGCCACAATGCCGAGCGGCAATAGGATGCCGTCTTGGAGCGTCCACTGAAAACTGGACAGGGAAGTCGGGAGTTGCTGCTGCAGCAACACGTAGTCGAATAGGACTTTAAGGGGCCAGGGCTTCAGCAAATCAATGGCTACGTACCCGGCAAGGCACAGAGCCGCCAAGGAAAGGCGTCCCTTCATTTTTAGCAAGTGACTGAGGACGATCTTTCTGAACCGACTCTCTTGACGTAAGCTCATCGTGTCTACGACCTTGAAACTGGTTGTGTGGTCTCGATCTGCTGCATGAGGGTTTTGAAGGTGTGGAAACGTACCTGGGGGCAATGCCGTAGCTCAGTCAGCAATTGGTCGAGAAATGTCAGTGCCGCGATGTCCATGACTTTATGGTGCAAGAGAATGCCGATCGTATCGAGTTCCCACAATTGGCTGACTAGGGTCTTGACGATGAAATCGGGAGGTTGGAGCGTAGCCCCATCCTTCCAGCGATAGAGGTCCAGGGTGGTGGAAATCTCTTGGAATCGATGGCCTTCGACAAGTTCCTTCCCCCGATCTTTGGAAAAGACCATAAATCCAAGCTCGTCCAACACGCCGAACGTATCCTGCGTACACCGATTCCAGGGGGGCGTGAAGGCGGGATAAAAACGCGGACCGAAGGCGTCCTCCAGCCGGGATTTTCCGCGCGCGATATCGTTGAACTTGTCGGCCAGCGAGCGGCTGATGCCAAATTCGCATTTCCGCCCTTCTTGCTCGTGGTTGATATGTCTCCATCCATGCTGAATCAACCCAAGGGATTCCGGAATCCATAGTTCTCTCGTGTGGAGCCGCCTCACGGTGGCGTCCGAGAGGAGATCCGGTATCACTGCCAAGTTCAGCGGTACTCCGTGGGCCAGGAACAGGTCGAGCAGCCGTATGAGGGTCTCCTCGTCCTCGTCGATGTCGTCGTCTCGAAAGAAGATCCGGACTTCCTTTCCCTCAGCCTGAATCAGCGCCAGATTTTCCCTCAATTCCATTTGCCAAGGGGTTCGGTGATTCCCATTTGGAAGCGAGAAGGACTCAGGGACCATGTTGTCCGATACAGGAGTCTTCCTCACGACCAACTCTTGCAGGCAGGTTACGGTCTTCATGGCGCCATCTTGATCGAGGGATAGTGTTTGCGTCGGGGGCGGAGCTTGAAGAGCCTGAATCATTCGTTCCGCCAGGTAGTCCGGCCGCAACTGCGATGGGCTGACAACGCCGACGACTCCGAGTTGAGCGAGCTTTTCTGCGCGGATGGTTTGCTCGGTATTGCCTCCACCCGTAAACGGGACGACCAATGCCTTAGTTCCAGTGGCAATGAGATTCATGCAGGTGTTGTAGCCGGCCATGCTGACTGAGAGGGAAGCCTGCTGTAAGAGAGAGAGAAACTCGGAGGTATATCGTTGGATGACGACCTGCTCCTGCCCCTCAGCCGCCTGTTGGAGCTGTTGAAACTGCTCCTCCGGCATATAGGGCCCCGTCAAAATCATCATGCGGTGTGGGAGGATGGTTCGAAGATGTGCTGATGCCTGCAGCGCACATTCCACCAATTCATAGCCGACCCTGCCTCCTCCGATGCTCACGAGAATCATGGGTTGGTCCGAGGCCTGGAGATCGGACGGCGCTTCGAGGGTCTGCGGAGCCGCTTGCGAGACGAAACCCGTATATCTGATGTCGCACTGAAGCTCACGGACCTGTGGAAACGTCTCATCGAGAGTCTGGAATCGCGGGTCCGCATGCACCAAGAGCAGGTCGAAGTACCGGTTCATGAGGGTAATCGCCCGTTCGTCATGCTGCGCCTGATTCCGTTTATTATTGACCAAGATGTCGCGAAGACTGCAGACCACGGATGTCGGCATCTTTTTGAGCCGGATCTGCTCTAAAACCGGTACCAGCTCGTACGCAAAGTGTTTTCGTCCGAATGGAAACATCTCGAGGAGAAAGACGTCGGGCTGGATGCGGGCAAATTCCGCCTGGATTCGACGAGCGCGAATCCGTTTCACGGCCTCCAGATCCTGGCCGTTCTCCGAGGCCAGGATGGTCTTGAAATCCGATTCCGACTTGATCGGCGGGAGATTCACGACCTCCGTCTGAGGAGGGAATTCCATCCCAGGGCAGAGATCGCCGCCGTTCAGAAACGTGACGTCCCAGTCCTTCAACGCACGAACGATCTCCAGACTTCTCACGAGATGCCCCACCCCTAGGACATGCTGGCAATACATGAGTACCCGTTTCTTCATCGTGACATCTCCTCGATCAGCCTCGTGTTGTCGATCCAGTCCAACGTCGTCTCTTGGGCCGCCATATGGATGATTTCCTGCACTGTCTCTTTGACGTTAGGAGACTGTTGAATGTAAACTCTGTAGGCTTTATTGATGAACTGAACCCTGGCATGCCACCTGACGCGATCGATCGGAACCTCCCACTTCACCTGAGAACAGTAGGAGTCGTACAACGACTTCGCCATCCGTCGAGCCAGAAACGGGCTCACGTCACGGAACTGTAAGTCCACGATAAAATTGGCAATATCTTGTAAGGGATCTCCGACAACGAGCTCGTCAAAATCGAAAAAGGCGACCTTTCCGTCTTGGGCCAGGAGTTGGTTGATGTGGAAATCCCAATACATCGGTCGAAGGGGGATGTCGGAAGGGTTTGGGGCGTCGCGGTGGACAAGCTGGGCGAGGAGGTTCAATTCTTCCAGCAGCGAGGGAACCGCCTTGCGTAGTTTCTCGATCTTCTTATCAGCTTCAGTGAGGTGCTCGTCCAGTGTCCATGTCGGGAGGCTAGCCAAGTCACTGTTATGAACTATGGCCAATCCCTTGGCGACCGTCCTCAGATAGGAATCACAATTGTCTTCTTCGATCACACTACAGAGCGGAGTTCCCTCGACGCCGAGTTGCCACATGGTCTGTACCTCAGATCTGTATCCTAACGGTTGGGAGAAAAGAACTTCCTCGTCAACGCCGGAGAAACGCTTCCATAAGTATTCACTTCTGGCGTAGACGTCGCGTCCTTCCCCGCTTCGAAAAGTCTTGCCGAAGATGGTGAGATGCTGAGGCTGTTCGTCCGTTCCCCATCTGAGATCGTACCGGGTCGTGCAGCGTAACTCCGGGCGGTAGTTTACAACCTCCACTTTGACTGATCTGATGTGCTCCGCCCCCTCAAGACCCTTCGGAAGGGATAAATAGGGGAGATGCGCGGTAACTCGCGCTGGATCACTTACCTCCGGCAGATGCGGGATCGCCGGATCTTCCGGAAAGATCCACAGGAGCATATCTAGATCGCGGAAGTGGAGCGGCATGCTATGAAGCGCTTGTGTGCCTGCGTTGCTTTGAGCCAAGGTGTCGATTTCTTCCTGGCTTCGTCCGCCGCGAAATGCTTTGCAGTAAAGGATCAACGCTTGCTTTAAGCGGGAGTCGCTGTTTATAACCTCGATGTGGTAGCAGGCAGCCAGGCGCTCATTCTCGATCTTCTTTTTCGTGGAATACTTCACATGCTGAACGCGGCAACTCGTAATCGTCCAACTGCCAGGACAAAGCAGAGGAAGGCGCTCCGAGAGGACGGCCTTCATCACAGTTGGATCAGCAAATCTGGTTAAGTCATGCCCCATTCTCTTATCGCCACTCCGCCTACTGGTGAGTGCCCGCATGTTCTGGTTTTCCTGAACATACCTGGTGATCATGCGATGAGCGCATAGAGCCGTCCTCGTTGAGAAAGCCTTCAACCCTCGTTCCACGTCCTTTTCCTGTCAGGCAAATGGTGTGGATGTGAGGAGTCGAAGCGCAATGAATCTCATACACGTACTTGCTCCGAATGGAAAGATCCATTGTTGACGCTAATTCCCAGCCCATTAAGGCGCTCAATAGCACGATATTCGTATGGCGATGCCCAACGATGAGAATCGTGCCGTCGGGGTTGTCTGCAAGAACTTGTGACAGGAACGGGAGCACTCGTTTCTGAACATCAAACAGGTGTTCACCACCTGGAATCCTGAAATGCACCTTGTCTTGGGTCCATTGGTCCAGAAGCCGTTGCAGTCCTTGATTCAGGCCTCCGCGCAGTTGGCCCTCCAGCACCCCAAAACTCATCTCTTTGAAGGCATCCAGCGGATACACTGGGATTCCGTGTAGTTCGCTCGTCGGCCGAGCCGTTTCCATCGACCTTTTTAACGAGCTGGTCACGATCTTGGTCAGGGGTATGCCACGAAACGCCTCCGCCAACCGCTGCGCTTGCCGTAGGCCCTTCTCGGTCAAGTTCGGATCCGCCTGCCCTGAAATACGCTCTTCAAGGTTCGATTCACTTTGCCCGTGTCTCGCAAGGAAGATCGTGCGCGGGCGGTTTTCTGGCCAAATCGTCTCAGGGGCCATGGCCTGTTGCATTCCCATTGCGCGTCACCTCAGTTCAAAACAAGTGGAAGAATGGCTTTCACTCAAGTCGAGATAGTCGTCAATGTGTTTCATGCGTTCGACATCCAGTTGGCGAATGCTCCTACGCGTGACCTCATGGATGAAAGCTGCCGCTGTGTACCAGTTAAGCCGGGCCTGCGACACCGTCCAAGGGACAGCTTCGGCATAGGCGGAGCCAAACACTTCCACAATCTTTCGAATTCTACCGAAATCTGATCCGGCGCGAATTCCATTGAGATAGAAATTCGCGATCAGACTGCCTATGTCGGTCAGAGGATCGCCGAGGCTTACGGAGTCCATGTCGATGAGCGCGACTCTCTCCTCACCGATCAGGAAATTGCACATTTTGAGATCACGATGTACAGGGGTGGTCAGAGCATCCGACCAGTCCATGGACTTTCGTTGAGCCAATAACGCGTTCACCAGCGACGCAATGCGGCCTGCAAGATCAGGATAAGCTCGCTCAGCGAGCTCTATGGTGTCCATAAGAGATTCATCGATGTCGTGCAGATCATATCGCCAGGGGGTGCGGACGGTGCAACTATGGAACTCTGCGACACACCGTGCAATTCTTCGGACCACGTCCAACGCATCAGGCGCTTCCAACGATTCCCATAGGAATGGTTCGCCTGGCACATGCGATTGCCACAAGGTTCTAAGCTCCGGATCATACCCCAGTGGAACGGCATTCTCAGGCATCTGTTCCGCCAACTGGCGCATGATTGCATCCACCTCGGCGCCGCTGTCATCACGGTAGTTTTTGCCATAGAGCGTCAAGGCGCGGCATTCCCCGGTCGATCGGCGCTTTAATGAAAGATGGTAACGAATCATGCACGAGCGCTCCGGTAAATAGTGTAAGACCTCCGTGGTGACCGCCTCTATCTCACCAGAGTCATTGACACCGAGTAATGCCAGCTTTGAAGGGAGATGGGCCGCAAGAAACTCGAGATTCAGAAGCTCAGGAAGGTGTGTGAGTTTTCGGTCATTGGGGAATGACCATAGGACCATCTCCGTCTCGGGCATATAGATCAACGCTTGCACCCCAGATGCGCGAAATAGCTGCATGGATCCCGCCCGGTTAAACTCCTCCATCCCCTCGTCCGGCCTGCATAACCTCGCCGACACCACCTGCTCACGGTGAGAGCCGGTATTCATATTGTGTAATTGGAGGCGGTATGACAGGACGCAACTCTGTCCCGGCTTATAGCGTTTTTCTCCGATCACGCATGAACCGACTACGAGCCCTTGCCTCTGCTCGTCGAGCGGAACCACTAAAGCGGTTTGCAGCAACTCCTGCATGCGCGGGGGAGACAATGCCTCTGAAAGATGGGGAAACTGTGGGTCGCTTCGCATGCGGCTCTTGACTTTTTATTAGATCTGGTTCGCACGGACTAGCTGCGACAGGGCGTTACCCTGTTCTGGTTCAAGTGCCATGCGTAGTGTTTGTACCGACGTGCTTGAATGGCGCTGGTCGTCTCGATAACTCACCCGCCGGCCCTCTGCGAGTTCTTCCATCAGGACCGTGGATCCGACCTGAAGCCGCTCCAAACCTTCGGCCTGTAGATTCACGATACGCCCGAGGCTGTCTTTTCTCAAGAACAACGCCTGACTTCGACAGACAATGTCATCAAAACGATACTCGCCTATCGGCCGTTCATGCGCGATAAAGAGATAATCGGAGTATTGCTCCGCCTCTGAGCGAATCGTGATTTTCAAAGCCGTAGCGCGCGTCGGGGAACAGAGTTGGTACGGGTCGTTCACCGTGAGGTGTTCTACGTCAAGGGCCGGCTGCTCCGAACGGTAAGGATAGATCACGGTATGGAAGAAGGCGGTTTCATCGGCCTTCTGCGTGAACTTCACGATCGGCGCTTCCTGTCTGACGCCATACTCCGGCGAAACAAATCCCTCTTCTATCGCCGGGTGTATGTCCGACAATCGTGGCTGGGCGATAAGAAGATTCGGGGAAGATACCCATGTGCTTTTATCCCCAGTGCGCAGAGTGGTACGACCCAGTGCCCTTGGGGCCAAGTGAAAACGCAGGTCATAGGTATGGCTGCCTTCGCCATGCAGGAGATCCGTCACGATCCAATACTCCGGAACGACAAAAAAGACCATGCGTTCATGGACAACGGGGTATTCATGGCTGACGGCCTGCGCGTGGATGAAATCGAACCCATCTGCCGTGGCAAATGTTCTCAGCCTTGCCTGTGGCTCCGGGCTGATCGGAGCCCCGAGGCAATAGGGGATCTGATCCTTCCCATCCACGGTAACGGTGTTGTGGTAAGCCGTACCCTTGAATACTCTGCGCCAATTGACGCTGTCGCTGCTGTCTTCGCTATAGGTATACCGGCCTGGGTCGACGATGAGTGAATGGCCGTAGGCTGCTGCCTCGAAATTCAATAGGTCATAGTGTCCATGACTGCCGAATCCCAGAGGCCCGCAGTCGAACAATAAATACAATCCGTCCTCATATGGCTCATCCGTCCAGCTTCCACGAAGCACATAGTACCCGCTGTCCGCGAACCCTTTCGAGCGTTCAGGCGGCGGCGACCCTTCTTTACCTTTGGAGGCGACGTAGAGTAGGTGTTCATTGGGATCCTCTTCGCAGGCCTTCTTCAAGAAGGACAGGTAGCTATTACTGTCTCCATCATTGATTGCCGGAATCAGCCCGTCCGGTTTGTGGACATAGATCGAAAACTCCAATGCCTTGTGAATGAGTTCGTCGCATCTCGGAGGCAGTGTGATTCGGTTGAGAACAGCCAGTGCCCGCACGCGCAGGTAGTTCTTGAGCACCGTATGATGGTAATCGGTAGACAGCTCGCGATGGACACCGTCTCCTAGGAGATCCTGTTCCATATTCTTGAGCAACTCCTGCTTCGCGAATTCGAGAAGCGACATGGCCTCTCTCAGCTCCGGGAACATCACGGCCACCAAGAAGATGGCGTACAGCTCGATGGTGCGGTGGTTGCCTTCAAGCGTCAGATGCTCCCGCAAGTAGAGCGTCTGCGAATTAATCGATCGGACAAATTCCACCAGGAAAGGCGGGGTCATTGAAGTCGAACGTTGCCCAGGAACGAAGTAGTGATACGCTAACAGCCACTGCTGCAATCGTCGCCCAGTGACTTGGCTGTCGATAAAGCCATCCGGCACATCCCTGATCCACGACGAAACCAACTCCATCCATTTTCTTGGGTACGCTTCCTCGCCTGTGTAGTCGTAGGCAGCGGCGAGATCTTTGGCGTAATAAAATTTGTGCAAAAGAATCAGCCACTCGATGTCTAGGCTCGGATTAGTCTTCCAGTCGAATGTCTGGGGTAGCCGATGGACCTCATTATTGAAGTCAAACTCATGCTGTAAGAGTTTATCGGCTCGTCTCACGTGTACCGGGGATCCGGATGATAGAGGGAAATACCGAACACCGTTCCTGGTTTGGAAGTAACTCAACAGCTCATCCGCCGACATAGAGGCGTAAGGCGCTATCAGGAAATCCAGCATGGTCTCATTGATGACAGCATGATTCATCATGATTCAGGCCTGATACCGAAAGAGAAGGCGGCTGTTACGGTCTGTCCTCGAGACGCGCACATGACTTGAGAAGGGCCAATCGGGAATTTCGCTGTGAGCGGCGGCCTGATCTGTGAACAGAAGATCGTCGCGATACCATTCCCCATTTCGCGCAATCGTGATGCGAACAGCCGCCCGTTCGCCGAAGAGGAGTGTCTGTGGGGGTCCGTCGAATTCAGGCGTCTCAACGGAGATATTCGGTTTGTCTCCTTTATACGGATACAGGACGGTGAAGAAGCAAGCGCTTGAAGCTCGCTGAGTCAGTCGCACGATCGGGGCACGATGTTTTTCACCGTAGGAGGTGGACACAAAACCTCCCTGGATGGAGGGGCGCACGTTCGGGATGAAAGGCTGCGCGAGAATGAGCCGTGGCGAATGGATCGACAGCGTATCGTCCGACACCCTGACTGAGACCCGATCCTGCGCCGAGGGCGAGAGGTGGAACAACAGGTCGTACTCGTGGGGCTCGGTGGCTCTCAGGAGGTCGACAATCACCCAGTATTCCCCATTGACGAAGACGACCTTCCGCTCGTGCACGACCGGGTATTCGTGGCTCCGGGCTACCCCGTGCAGATAGTCGATCCCAGGCTCAGTGACGAACGATTTGACCTCTCGTTCCGGTTCTGAACCAGTGACCTTGAATCGGTTCTTTTTCCACTCGTACCTTGTTTGATTCTTGCCGTCCACGAGGACGGTATTGTGGTAGGAAGTTCCACGGAAGAGCGATCGCCAATTGGTCTCCCCGGATTCATCGTAGGTATAGCGCCCAGGGTCGACGATCAGTGGCTTGCCATAGGCTGCCATCTCAAAACTTAAGAGATCGAGATGCCCATGGTTCCCGGCGCCGAGAGGGCCACAGTCGAAGATCAAATACCGCTGATCCTGATACGAATCGCTTTGATCGCCCCAGCCGCTCCGGAGAATGTAATATCCGCTGTCGGCAAAGCCTTTGGATCGTTCAGTGGGAGGAGTTCCGATCTTTCCTTGGGACGATACATACTTGAGGTGCTCGCTTCCATAGAGTTCGTAGCCCTGCTCCAGGAGGTCGAGGAAGTTCCGGCTGTCTCCATCGCTCAGAGAGGGAATCGCGCCGTCCGGTCTGTGCGAATAGACGGAGAACTCAAGTGCCTTCTTGATCCCCTCGTCTATCGAATTGGGCATGTCGATCTGATTGATCTGGGCCAGCCTGCGGATCCAGAGGTAATTTTTGAGGACGAGATGATGGTAGTCGGTGGACAGCTCGCAATGGACTCCATCCGGCAGGAAGTCGGTTTGCATATTGCTCGACAGTTCCTCTGTGGAAAATGTAAGCCAGTCCTCGGCCTCGTCAAATTCCGGAAACACCACGGCAGCCAGAAAGATCGCGCAGAGTTCCAAGGTACGATGGTTTCTCGCGGGCGTGAGGTGCTCTCGCAGATAACAAATCTGCTGATGCAGCGATTCGAGGAACCGCACGTAGAACTCGGGGCCAATGCAGGCTGATTGGTGGAGCGTCACAAAGTAGTAGTGGGCGAATATCCAATTTTGGATGCGCCGCCCTGCGACGTCGCTGGGTAAGAAATCGAGTGAAACGGCATTGATCCACGAGGATGTGAGCTCGACCCACTTTTCTGCATAGCAGGGCGCCTCGGTCTCGTGATAGGCCATCCCCAGCCCGACGGCATAATAGAACTTGTGGAGGAGTATCAGCCATTCGCGATCATGACTGGGATTCTCGGTCCATTGGATTGGAGACGGCGCGGTATGGGATTCCTGATTAAACTCAAACCGGTCGTTGAGAATGTTCTCGATCTTCTCCCGTGCGGTTTCGACTGCATCCACAACGGGGAAATACTGGACCGACGTCCTCGTTTGGAAATGACGGAGGAGCTGGTCCGGTGTCCAGGCGTCGTACGGAGCACGGAACAGGTGTCCGTATCCCGCAGTCGTGGAAACGACCTGTTGATCAGCAGCAAGTGGCATGAGATTCCTTCTGAACGGTCGTTTCAGCGCAGGCCGGCGAAGCGAATAACGAGCACAGTTGTTTGGTGGTCGTTGCTGAGTCGAAGATGCGTCCGATCGTGTCTCGCCCTGCCTGCCCTAACCTCTGTCGCAGTTGGGCATCGGTCAACAGCTCTTCCATCGCTTTGGCGAGGGCGTGCACATCTCGTTGCGGGACCAACAAGCCGTTGTCACGGTGAACCACCAATTCTGGAATGCCCGAGATGTCCGTCGAGACGACTGGAAGGCCTGTGGCCATGGCTTCGGCCAGCACGTTCGGGATGCCGTCACGATCCCCGTTATCGACGATCTGGCAAGGCAGGACAAACATGGTGGCCTGCCGATACAGGGCTCGCAATTCGTCCTGGGTCACGCCTGGCTCGATAACAATCCTGTCCTCAAGTGCTGACTGAAAGATCAACTGACGAACGAGCCCGCTTTGCTCGTCCGGTTCCCCCACGATCCGGCACTGAAACTGATGCCCGTGGTCTCTGAGAATCCGACAGGCCTGCACCAGAAACGGGAACCCTTTTTTCTCGACGAACCGCCCGACAGAGAGAATGACAGGTAGTTCAGGCTCTCCGTCCGGTGAGGGATGAAACCGGGAGGTATCGACGCCATGGTAGATAGTGTGGACCGGCGCCCCGTCAGGACAGGCCTCCTCCAAATACTGCTTGTTGGCGCCGGTGCAGGTCGCGACAAATTGCGCCCGTCGCATTTTAATCTGGAGCAGGTCACCGGGATTCAGCTTTGGGAGATAGATATCCTTGGCATGGGCTGTGAAGCTGAACGGAAGCCCGGTCAGCATGCTGGCGAACATGGCCATGGTGGTCGAGCCGTGGCAGAAATGCGCATGAAGGTGGCGGATATTACTATCCTCGTTGACCTGGCAGGCGATGAAGCCTGAGCGGAGGAAGTCTTTGTAAAACACTTTCTTGGGCCATCGAAAGGCTCCCGACCGGCAATGG
The DNA here is from genome assembly GCA_964530675.1 of uncultured Nitrospira sp. GTDB lineage: Bacteria > Nitrospirota > Nitrospiria > Nitrospirales > Nitrospiraceae > Palsa-1315. Next base: position 17,425 of record CAZGYZ010000005.1, read on the forward strand.
AAACTCAGCCGCAGTGCCTCGAAGAGCGTCCGAAGATATCGGCGAGGTGCGACCCGCAGCACTTGGAGGTGGCTGGGAAGATATCTCGCGAAGTTTGAGAGCAACCAGGGAATGAACCCGCCGTCCTTGGCCTCGTCGCATTCGGGGAGGTAGGTCAGCGGGGAAACGATAGCCTGGACACGAGACCCGATGGCGGTGCCGTCGCCCTGAAAAGCCGAGAACAGGCGAAGCCTGAGCCCCATCCGTTCCAAGAGATAGATCTCATTCGTGATAAAGGCTTCTGAATTGCGGGGAAAGCCTTTCAAAATGTACCCGATCGTTCCCTGACTTTCGCGAGGTGTCGCATCAGCCAGTTTTGGTTCATGCCAGGCAGGTGCGGGAGCCAGGGCCTCGCGGGATTCGACCCTTATCGGCTGGGCCTGCATATGCTCGGAGAACAGCTCTTTGAGCCGTCGGCTCGACTGCTCGGATACAAAATTATTCACGATGGTTTCCCGCCCGGCTTGGCCGAGTTGGCGCCTCAGTTCTGGATTCTCGAGCAGCCGGCCCAGCGCTGTGGCCAGTGAATCGGCGTCTTGTTGTGGAACCAGGAGGCCGTTTCGATTGTGGTGGATCAGTTCGGGAATCCCCGATACGTCGGTCGACACGACCGGAAGCCCCATCGCCATCGCTTCCATGAACACGTTCGGAATGCCGTCGCGATCCCCGTCATCCGCGACCCGGCAGGGTAGGGCAAAGATGCTTGCGTGGCGGTAGAGGTCCACGACTTCCTCTAAAGTCTTCTTCCCGCACAACGACAGGGTTTCGCCCAGGCCGAGCGTTCGGATCAGTTCCTCCATCTCCGTCTGGAGCGGCCCATAGCCGACGATTTGGCAGTGGAACCGATGTCCCCCGTCCAGCAAGATCCTGCAGGCGCGGATCAAGGTCAGAAAGCCCTTTTTCTCACGGAGTCGGCCTACGCTGAGGATTGTGGGAAGGCTGGTGTCAGCGGAGGATTCGGTCTTGCGCAACGCATCGAACCGCGCCAGGTTCAATCCATGGTAGAGCCGGTGGATCGGCGTGCCGTTGCTTGCAATGTTTTGAAGATGTGAACGGTTCGCTTCTGTGCAGGTCACGACAAACTTGGCGTGATGCATCTTCCGGCTGAGCCCCTCGGGAGAGGAAAGAAAGATGTCCTTCGCATGGCAGGTCAGGCTGTACGGAATCCCCGTGAAACGATAGACCAGTTCAGCCGTCCCGGCCGGCTCAGTGGCGAAATGCGCGTGGAGATGGCGGATGCCTGATTGCAGGAGGGTCCAGGCCAGACAGCCGCCTTGGATAAACTCCGACCACGACGGCCCTTCCAGTCGTTGCCGCACAAATCGGAGCGCGTCCATATATCGCAGCGGGTGTCTGGTGAACAGTCGGAGGTGGGCCATCAGCGGGCGGCCCTGTCGGTCCCCCATCGACTTCGGAAGATAGGTCACAGGGGCCAGGACTTGCTTGGCCAGGCTGGGCACGATTGCATCGGTCGGATGCTGGAGGGAGAAAATCTCCAGGCCGAGCCCGAGCGCTTCGAGATCGAGGATTTCCTGGAGGATAAAATTCTCCGAGACCTTTGGATAGGTCTTCAGGAGATACCCCACCGTCTGCCGTTTCGTCTTCATGCCGTGCCTAGCCGTCAGTAAAATGTACCCTAGACCGCAGTATCCATGAACGTTGCTGGTGCCATCGCCAATGTTTGGGCAAGAGGCCTGGGGCCAGAGGCTAGGGGCGACATGAAGGGGCTCCTTGCCCCTCGACGGGCTTCGATGCGAGCTTGCGACGAACCGTCATGAGTAATGCGGGATAGACGCGCCGGTTCGTACGTGCCATCAAGCAACATAGAGACATGATTCGTAAGCGTGGGCAGCGCGGCCAGGTCCAGCGTAGGGCGCAGAGGCTGGTCTGAACTGAGTTCCAGGAGAACGGTGCGAAGCAGGTCTTGGGGCGTCAGGGAGTCCGGATGAATGGTGGCCAGAAGACCCAAGCGGGCCATCCGTTCTGCCCTAATCCATTGTTCCTCCACCGGCCTGACGCGGGGAACAATGATCGCGCGTTTTTTCAGGCTGAGGATTTCACACACCGTGTTATAGCCTCCCATCGACAGCACCAGATCGGAGGCGTTCATGTAGCTCGGCAGGTCATTCGTGAAATCGAGCATGCTGACGCCAGGAAACTGCAGAGCCGACTGGTTCAAGCTATGCCGCTGTGACTCCGACATCTCTGGTCCGGTGACGATCAGGCTCCGGATGCGCGCCCCGCGCGGCATCTGTTGCAAGGCCTGGATATAGGTCTGTATCAGAGCATGCCCGTCTTCTCCGCCACCCGGTGTCACCAAGACGAGACGCTCAGCGCTCTTGACTTGCAGCTCCTGTCTGATCGCATCTCGGTCCCCGAGGAGAAACTGCGGCTGGATGTACCCACAGAATTCAACTTTTTCAGAGACTGAAATCGGGAAGCCGTATTCGACCCGGGGATCGAAGATGTCCGGCGTTCCCAACACGAGCACAAGGTCGTACGCGGATTTCACCGCCTCATAATAGCCGTTGTCCTCCCACACCTTGGTGGTCGTTGCCGGGGCGTCGAGGATGTCCCGGAGAAGGAGGATGGTTTTGGTTCTTGGCAGATAGTTCTTCACAAGATTCAGCGTCTCTCGCAATTCGTGCTTGATGCCGTAGGGCTTCTTGTCGATGAGCATGATGTCCGGCTTGAAATTGAGCACCGCAGAGAGGATCAGATCGGACCTCAGCCGAATCACCTCGCTGATGTTTGAATCGAGATATTTCGCCGAGTACCCTTCGCGCTCCGTGCGGCTGAGACAGGGGAGCTTGATGTAATCGATTCCCTTGGGAATGCGAAAGCTCTGGATCATGGGAGATCCGGTCACGATGAGGATGGATAAGTCCGGAATGGCCCGGTGTAGATAGATGGCGATATTCATGATGCGCCGGATATTGCCGAGACCGAAGGTGTCGTGGGAATAGATGAGAAGTCTCTTCATGCCGGCTCCTTTATCCTGTAGGGACTCGCGGGGTCCGCTCATGGGGAAATCGAAACATCCGTCATGTTCTCTTCCTGGTAAGTTCATGCTCATGGTTCATTGGACGCAAGAAGTGGGAAAACGTAAACGCTCGGTTCGTCCCGCCTGCAAGTTCTGTAGGGAATCCGACGACGCAGCAGATCCATGAAGGCTCTTGATCGTGGCCAGGAGATCTTCAAATGGGAATGGCTTCGGGATATACGCGTCAGCGCCGGCTTCCTCGCTTTGCCGTCTGATCTCTTCGGAATCCTTGGCCGTCATGATCAGAATGGGAGTTCGCACCGATTGCTGCCGAAGCGTCCTGCAGATGTCCAATCCGTCATCTGACCCTAGATAGATATCCATGATGATGGTGTCATACTTGCCGGCTTCGGTCAGCACGAGGGCTTGAGCCTTTTCCGATGCCAGGTCCACCTCATAGGCTTCTGCTTCAAGCCCGCGCTTCATGAACCCGGCAATTCGCTCATCGTCTTCCACCAGTAGGACGCGCATCAGATCTTCTCCTTCTATCCCAAGAGCCCATCCGTTATCCGTGCAGCTTTCAGAACACTCCGGCCTTCGCATTTTTCACCTCTTTCGTGGCAGTAGTCTATCCGAAAGAGATGAAAGGCGAATAAGAAGGAGATGAGAAATTGATAAGGAATTGGACGAAACGGCGCGAGAGGGGTTGAGGGAAACGAGGTTAGGAAGACCGGCTGGCGGAGATTTTATATCCGAAGTCCCGCACGGTCTGAATCAGCTTTTGCTTAGCGCAGCCATCAACCTTCTTCCGAAGATATCCAATATGGACATCAACGGTATTGGTCAGTGTGTCGTAATGATAACCCCAGACCTGTTCGAGAATCGACACGCGGCTTAAGGCCTTGTCGGGATTGGACATGAGGAACTCGAGGAGGTCGAACTCCTTCCGAGTCAACGAAATGGCCTTGCCTCCTCGGTGAACTTCCCGAGAGTCCCGATTCATTGTGAGATCGGCCACGTTCAAATCCGTAGCCGCCTCTTTGTACGGCTTGCGGCGGAGGAGCGCTTTGATCCGGGCGAGCAGTTCTTCGAAGGCAAAGGGTTTGGTGAGATAATCGTCTGCGCCGTAGTCGAAACCCCTGAGCTTGTCTTGAAGCCCCTCTTTGGCCGTCAGGATCAAGATCGGGGTCTGGATCTGCTCACGGCGCAGGGATTGGCAGACGTCGTGCCCGTTTTTCCCTGGAAGTAGAAGGTCGAGGACGATCATGTCATAGGGGTTCATGCCCCTCTGAACCCCTTCCTCACCATCGTGGGCGAGGTCCACCAGATAGCCTTCTGCCTCAAGGCCGCGCTTGACGAAACTTGAAATCCGCTCGTCGTCTTCAACCACTAGGATGCGCATATCCGTGCATACTACCCCAATGAAAGGATGGTCACTACGTATTTGACGAATGCCGTCGGGTTTCGTAAACGCAAGATCGTTCTTTTCTTAGAATCGCGATGATTCTATCCGTCCGCTGAGGGAGTCTGGACCCCGTACAGAGGGAGTCCAACGGTGACCGTGGTTCCTCGATCGACGACGCTCACGATGGAGGCCGTTCCGTCGTGCGACTCGGCGATCCACTTGGCGATCGGCAGCCCCAGGCCCGTCCCGCTCTCGACCTGGTCTTGGCGCCTCCGTTTCACCCGATAAAAACGTTGAAACACATGCGGGAGATCCTTCTCCGGAATGCCGATGCCGTTGTCGGCCACAATCACCCTGGCATGCGTCTCGTCTCTCTCAAGGTTCACTTCGATGGTTCCACCCGGTCTCGTATACTTTACCGCGTTGTCGACGATGATCATAAACAGTTGTCGAAGGCGTTGCGGATCTCCGTTTACGATGATGGTGCCGTTCCGGCTGTTCAGTGTCACGGTGGTGTGTTTTCTCTCCGCCAACACCTGCGATTCCTGGTGCACCTCCAGCAGGATGTCGATGAGCGGAACGGGGTGCTTGCTGATCTCGATCGTGCCTGATTCGGACCGGGATAAGAACAACAGGTCTCCAACCAGCTTGTTGACCTGGTTGGTCAAATGGACGATCCGCTCCAGGACTGTCTTGTATTCGGCAAGAGGCTTATCCTTTCCTCTGAGGGTCACTTCGGCTTCACCGCGAATTACAGTTAATGGTGTCCGAAGCTCATGGCTGATGTCGGAAAAAAATTGCGATCGCAATTGGTCGAGTTCCTTCAGTGTTTGGTGTGCCTTCCGGATGGCCTCCTCTCCGCGCTTCCGTTCCGTGACGTCCTGCTTGATGCTGATGAAGTGGCTGATCTCCCCTTTCTGGCCGTAGACCGGGGTGATCGTCTCCTCCTCTATATACAGGCTCCCGTCCTTCTTTCGATTGATAACCTCGCCCTGCCATACCTTCCCGCTGAGGATCGTATCCCATAGGTTCTGATAGAAGGGTTGATCGTGCCGGCCGGATTTTAGGATGCGCATGTCCTGGCCGATGGCTTCTTCACGAGAATAGCCGGTCAACACCGTGAAGGAAGGATTGGCCCAGGTAATGCGCCCCGTCCGGTCCGTAATGGCCACCGCGTTTGCGGCGGATTCGAGCGCGGTTTCGTGCAGCCGGAGTTGCTCCTCCGCCTGCTTGATCACGGTCATGTCTTTTCCGACACAGGCGACTCCCTGGATGCTGCCGTCATCGTCCCGCATCACGGCTTCGGAAAGGAGCATCGGGATTGCCCGTCCGTCTTTTGTCCGGTACGTCGTTTCTCCATGATCGACCACGTTCTTCCGTAAGAGCTCTTCGTGCGACTTTCCGGAGAGCAATCCTTCCTTCTGCTGGTAGAGGATGGTGATGTGTTGACCCAACAGTTCTTGCTCTTCGTATCCGAGGAGATGTAAGGCGGCTCGGTTGACGCTTCCAATGGTGCCATCCGGATTGACGACGATCAGGGTGTCGATCATGGAACGAATGATGTTGTCCACGTAGTTCTTGGACACGGTGGTAGTCAACAACTGCTCGGTCATACTGTTGAAAGCTTGCGCCAATTCCCCCAACTCGTCATGGCTGGATACTGGGACGGTCGTGTGCAAATCCCCCTGAGCGACTTTCTTGGTCGCTGCGGTGAGGGGGCCGATGAGATGAAGGGACTGCCGGAGCAGCCAGATGAACAGGCCTCCTCCCAGCATGACGATCACGCCGCTGATGAGCAGGGTTCGATTAACCAGCGTGTTGAGCCGCTGCTCAAGCGCCTGCCGGTCCAGGAAAACACGAATCCAGCCGAGTGGGGAGGCTGCTCCCTGTCCAGCGCCTAGGGCCAGTTTCGTATCGTCGACCACGGCGTTTCCGAATTCCGACACGACATGCCCCTTCGAGAGCACCTTGTCCTGCTGCCAGATATCCGTGGTCTCGCGCAGAGGCAGATCTTCAGCGGTGAGTTCGATGCCGGCGAATTCGATCCATAGGGTTTGGGGCGAACGATACGTGAGAATAGCCAGCACGTCCTCCGTTTCACCGAGAGATTGGAGGAGGGTGGTAAACCCTTCGACGTTGCGGTTGTGGAAATATGTTCTCGACTCGGATGCGATGGCCTTGGCGAGCGAACGTCCGCGAACCTTGAATTCATACAGCATGGCGTCGCGGCTCGATTGATAGGCGAAATAGGTCAGTCCGCCGACTGCGCAGAAGAACACCACAAAGAAGAGAACCATCAGTTTACGTAACAGTGTGTTCTTCATGGCGGTGTCTTCAGCGGTTATTCGTAACTACTCAGGTAGATAGACTGAAGGGGTTCAGGCTGAAGGCCGGAGTTCGAAATTCCAAACCCTTCAGCCTGAACACCTGAGTAGTTACGGCTACTCAATGATCAGGACCATCTTGACCTGGTCGTTGCCGATCGCTCGTAGACGTGCCAGGCTGACATACCCGATGGCGCCTTCGATGGTGGCGACGAAGTTGACGACGGCTTCGTCGGAACGCTCGATGACGCTCTGCACGGGAACCGGCGTGCCCTGGCGATAAAACACTTGATCCGATGTGGCGTTGAGCACTTGCTCATAAAATTGCTTTCTGACGGGAGCGGAAATCTCTCGATTGACCAACTTGATTCTCTCGCCGTTCGGCCAATGGAGGGTCTCGCCGCGATACATGCCGGCGACGGCCGACTGGCGCAGCGGGTCTCCGGGGTTCTTAACGTTGACGATGACGGCGATGGACTCAGCGTGGGCGATGGTCAAACAGAACAAGAGGGCGAAGGCGAGGGCGAGAACGGCAATGAGTTTTGCTGACAGGCGCCTGGTTGTGTAGCGTGAGGCTAACAGGATGCTGAAAAAGTCCGCCAGCAGCGTTCTCGCAGCGTTCAGACCCTCAAAGGACCCGACCC
>CAZGYZ010000006.1:0-24500 GCA_964530675.1 uncultured Nitrospira sp.
TCACGTCTGATTGAAGGAGGCCAATGATGACAATTTACGGTTCAGTGAGCAGAGGTCTGTTTCGTCTTACTCTTGCCATCGTGGCGAGTGCTCTGGTTTGGGCTGGAGTGGGAATCGGGGGCATCGCTCCGGCCTCTGCCTATGAAGTGTGGCTGACGGATCAATCCGATACGGCGAAAGAAAGCGGCGGCTTTCTCCATATCTATGACGGTGCAGCGCTCGGGGCAAATCCTGCCACGGTGAAACCGGCCGTCACGATCGATCTTTCCGGCGAGATCAACACATTTTGCGAAGCGGCGACCAAGAAGCCGGTCCGGCGTCCGCATATGTTGTTCTTCAACAAGGACCAGAGTCATGTGATCCTCTCATTTCTGAGCGGGCACGTGCTGTTCATGGATGCCAAGACGCATAAGCCGGAGGCCTGCTTATCGATGGGGAAGAATGCCCATGCAGCCTGGCCGACGCCTAACCAGAAGATGGCGATTGCGGCAAATATCATCGAAAAGAAATTTATCCGTATTTGGACCGACTACGCGGCGCATACATTCAGCTTCGATCCCGAAAAGGATGTGGTGAATCTCGCCTTGTTGGAGGGTGGGGAACGCCCGGATACCTCGCCGATATGTCCCATCACGGAGGCATCCAGTCGCTATGCTTTTGTGACGCTGCGGGGAGGTGGGCTATTCGTATTCGATGTCACCACTACGCCGATGAGCCTTGTGGCCACACTCAACAATAATGAGATCCATCCTGCCGGTTGTGGCGGCATTCAGGTCGGCGAGACGATGTATGTCAATTCCGGTGGCGGCTGGCCGGTGGCGCCTCTTTCCTATGATGTATATGCCCTCGACCTATCCACCCTTCCGAAATCTGTTTCAGCCAAGCTGGTGTCTCAACGGGATGATCAATTTGCCGACTCCCATGGAATGGCCGCGGTCGGACGTTATGTCTGGAGTGCTGACCGAGCAGGAAACAACATCGAAATCATCGATACGGTCTCAAACTTGAGCGTGGGCTCGATCGATATAGTGACGGACGGGAACAAGGATCCGGCTCCTGATCTCTTGGACAACGCACCGGACAATCAGTATGTGTTCGTTAGCCTGCGCGGTCCTACCCCGCTTACAGGGAATGACAAGATGGCGCATAATGCCAAAGGGACGATTCCCGGCGTCGGTGTCCTTCATGTGGATGGCGGAGGGAAGGTCGGTCACTATAAGGGGCAGGCGACTGTCACAAATATGATAGACGGAAAAGAAACGGCGGATCCCCACGGGATTGCCGTCCGTAAGTAGCGTCGTTCTTGAGTCACAGCGCGAGGCCGCGGCATTGTCGCCGCGGCCTCGCCTCATATTGTACTCCATCGTCACATACTCCTCCGCAGGCATCAGCAGTCTATTCATTTTTGAGAACATGGCATGCCATTGGCCACCTACAATAATGTGCCGGTTCCTTCGTTCATGTATGGCACAGCGTGGAAAAAAGAGGTCACGACGGAGTTGGTGCAGTTAGCCGTGGCGGCGGGTTTCACAGCCATAGATACGGCCAACCAACTAATCCACTACCAGGAAGCGTTGGTAGGGGAGGCTCTGTTGGCCCTCGCGCAGCAAGGGGTCACGCGAGATCGTCTGTTTCTCCAGACCAAGTTTACGCCGACGAATGGCCAGGACCATCGTACCCCCTACGATGCCTCGGCCAATCTCACCACCCAAGTGATGCAGTCCTTCGACAGCTCGTTGGCTCACTTGCACACCGACTACCTCGACTCCTATGTCTTACACGGTCCCTATCAGCGACGTGGGTTAGGAGATGCGGACCAGGAGGTGTGGGCCGCCATCGAAGGACTCTATCGGTCAGGGAAAACGAAAATGATCGGTATCAGCAACGTCACGGCTGAGCAACTCACCCAACTCTGTGCCCAGGCAGTCGTGAAACCCATGATGGTTCAAAACCGTTGTTATGCGGCACTCGGATGGGACAAAGAGGTGAGGGAGATCTGCCGAATCCACGGCATCATCTATCAAGGCTTTTCGCTATTGACTGCCAATCGAGAGGTCTTTGCCGATCCAGGAATGCGCGCCATTGCTCAGCGGTTAGGAACGGGTCTCGCGCAAGTCGTGTTTCGGTTTGCGATGCAGGTCGGGATGCTCCCCTTGACCGGCACCACGAACCCACAGCATATGAAAGAGGATCTCCAGGCAGAACAGCTCACCCTCACCGCTGAAGATATGCAGGTGATCGAAACAGCCGGGATGTAGGCTATAGTTCTGAAGTATTCCGGGATGAAACTAAACCGGGCTGTGGAACACGGTGGCAATCTGGAAATGCCAAGCAGGATGCTCAAAAAGGCCGTCCAGCAAGGCCGCAGGCGAGTCGAAACCAGAGGCGTACCCTCAGGGGTACGTTGAGGATTTCGATGAGCCGAGAACGAAGCTGGCGGACTTTTTCAGCATCCTGCTAGGAGGGGAGTTCGATGAGTCGCAACGTATAGAGATACTGGTAGAGTCCTTTATGGTCCATCAGTTCAGCATGAGTGCCGGTTTCCACGAGGCGCCCTTTGTTGAGGACGAGGATGCGATCGGCTCGTTGAATGGTCGTCAAGCGGTGGGCGATCACAAAAGTAGTTCGGCCTTTCATGAGTTGTTCTAGCGCCTCCTGGACGAGTCGTTCCGACTCACTGTCGAGGGCAGAGGTGGCTTCATCCAACAATAAGACCCGTGGATTTTTCACGATGGCTCTGGCGATGGCGATGCGTTGTCGCTGACCGCCTGACACATTGATTCCTTTTTCCCCCACAATGGTCTGGTACTGGTCCGGGAAGTTCATGATGAAGTCGTGGGCATGGGCCGCACGGCTCGCTGCCACCACCTCTTCCTGACTAGCCTTCTCGTCTCCGTAGCGGATATTGTCAAGAATCGTCCCGCCGAATAAGATCGTCTCTTGCGGAACCAGCGCGATCTGCCGATACCAGCTGTCCATGGTGACTTGACGGAGATCGTGCCCGTCGATGGTGATGCGTCCCTCAGTCGGATCGTAGAAGCGGTGGAGCAAGTTCATTACGGTCGTTTTGCCGGCCCCCGTGGGACCGACGATGGCGACCAGTTCACCTGGCTTCGCTTCGAACGATATATCCGTCAAGACCGGCTGGCGTGGATCGTAGGCAAAACCGATATGCTCAGCCCGGATATGTCCTGAGACGGAAGATAGCGTTGTGGCTGTGGGAGAGTCGCTCACCTCAGAGCCTGTGTCAAGAATCTCGAATACCCGTTGGGTGGCGCCCTGCGCCTCCCTGATCTGTGCGAACACGCGGGCAGCGGAACTGAAGGGGCCGATCAGGATTCCAGCAAAGAGGACGAATGCAAAGAGGTCGCCCGGTGACACGCTCCCATCGATGACTTGCCGTCCCCCATACCACAACACCGCCGCTGCAGCAGAGAAGGTCAGGAGGCTGATGACCGGAATAAACACCGCCATGACCCCGGCCTTTCGCATCGTCAACGCTAAGGTCTGCTCGACTTGCGCGGCAAACCTGGCCTCTTCGCGCTGTGTTTGGACGAAGGACTTCACGATCCGGATACCGGAGATCACTTCCTCGATCAGAGTACTCATTGCAGCGGTGTGATCTTGAATCGAGGTCGAGAGGGATTTCAGCCTTCGTCCAAAGACCTTGGCCACAAGAACGAGCAGCGGGAGCAGAATCAGGATCAAGAGGCAGAGCCGCCAATTCATCATCAGCAAGAATGTGATCCCTCCGACGAAGGTCACGAGTTGTTTCGCACTGTCGATCGGCGTTTCGGTGACGACCGACTGGACGACCGTCACATCGTTCATAAGCCGTGAAAGGAGTTCGCCCGTTCGCCGGCGGGCAAAGAAGCTCACCGATAGGGTATGCAGATGCGCAAAGAGATGGCGGCGAAAGTCGGCGATGATGCGTTGCGAAATCCATGCAGTTAAATAGCTATGGCCCATCGAACAGAATCCCTGTAGCACGACGAGCCCGAGAAAGACGGTAATCATGTCCGTCATTCTGGACGGGTCGTGTTGCACGGTAATGACGTCCCACAGAGTGCCGGCCAGCCGAAGCAGGGCTAGATTGATGGCGGCGACACCCATGACCAGCAGTCCTGCCAGCACCATACGGGACAGGTAGGGTTTCAGGAATGGGAGAAATCGTGAGAAGGTGGACATGGTGAGGGGGCGGTCTTAGAGGAGGTGGCTACGGAAAACCTGGAGAGAACGGTGGAGGGGCGGAAGCCGCCGCCGGCGGCAGCTACAGCTCTGTGATGGACTCAATCATGTTCTTGTTGATGCCCACGAAGTCCGAGCGATCCTTTTCATTGATCATCACGTCTGTGAGGCTGATGAAGAGACGTTGCTCTTCATTGATCGCATCGGACACACGATTCCGCATGGGGGGAATGAGAAAGTCGCCAACGTAGTTGCAACTCACAGTCCGGACGCGAATGCGAACTTTCTTGCCCTCTGGCACGGCCCCCCTCCCCTTCTCAGGTGAGTCTAGCTTTTACGGCGTTCAAACTTTTGACGCCGGCGCAGCTTCTTGTACTTGTGCTTGCGCATTTTTTTACGGCGTTTTTTCAGCACACTGGACATGCGTTCTCTCTCCTGCAAAGGGCGAAGTTTAGAAGTTTCTGTCTCAAATTGCAAGGTCATCAACGGATTAAATTCATCATGGTTGGGGCGGGGCCGACCGGCCGGGAGGAGAACCTATGATGCAGTGAGGGTGGGCTCACGGGCCGCTTGACCTACCTGATACCCGTTCCTATACTGCAACCAGCATGTCATCGCACAAATTTCCACTGTTTCCCATCTTGGTCCTGCTCGGCTCGATATCCTTGTTCGGAGTCGGCTGCGGTGGCAAGACGAATCCACACCCCGAAGATCACGAACGGTACCTCCGTATCGATCGGGCGGTGGAATCACTTCGTCAAGCCTACGTGAAGAAGGATTCGTCTGATCTGGGATCGCTCATGACGCCAGGCGACCAACTTGATCGGATGCGGGAAGAGGCTCAGGGTGATTTTGCAACATTTAGCGCCATCACGTTGGACTTCACGGTCGAGCGCATTATGATCCAAGGGGACGACATTGATGTGTTCGTGCATTGGCAGGGGCTGTGGAAAAAAAACGCGGACGATCCGGGGCTCCGCCAACGAGGCCATACGCGACTGCAGTGGGTCGGAACAAAGTCGATTCTGTTGCGCGGAATTCAGGGCGATACTCCCTTTGGTATGAACGCTCGGCAGATCCCGATCGATCCCGCATATTCCCCCAAGAAGAAGTAATCCATGCCACTTCGTCGATCTCGTGCTCCGGTTCAGGCTGATTTTTTGGTCATCGGGAGCGGTGTGGCCGGTCTTCGCGCGGCGTTGGAGCTGAGCCGTTCCGGCCGTGTCATGGTGCTGACGAAAGGGCACCCGCTTCAGAGCAGTTCAATTCATGCACAGGGCGGGGTGGCGGTGGCGATGAGTGAAGAAGACGACGTGGCCATCCATTTAACCGACACGCTCAAGGCGGGGCATGGGCTTTGCCGGAAAGAAGCGGTGCGGGTGCTTGTTGAAGAAGGACCTGAGCGGATTCAAGAATTGATTGGATGGGGCGCTAAGTTTGACAAAGTCGGCGGTAAGTTTGCCTTCGCTCGGGAGGCTGCTCACAGTCGAAGTCGTATTCTGCGTGCGCGTGGGGATGCCACGGGGAACGAGATGGTGCGAGCGTTGATTGCCGAGGTGAATCGGCAGGAGCATATTCAGCGGTTGGATCATCACTTTACCGTAGATCTTGTCGTCGACTCCGGACGTTGCTGTGGGGCTGTTGTGCTGGATGAAGGGTCTGGCCGCCAATTCGTGTTGCCGGCTCGTGCGATCGTGCTGACTACCGGCGGCGCTGGGCATATCTATGCGCGGACGACCAATCCTCCGAACGCCACCGGCGATGGGATGGCCATGGCACTGCGCGCGGGAGCGGTGCTTCAAGATATGGAGTTCGTGCAATTCCATCCCACCGCACTCTATTTGCCATCGAGTCCGCCGTTCTTGCTGTCGGAAGCGATGCGAGGCGAGGGTGCGCAACTTCGTAACAATAAAGGGGCGCTGTTCATGCAGCGATACCACCCCATGGGCGCGTTAGCGCCGAGAGACATCGTGTCCCGTGCAATCTTGGCGGAGATGGCGGCGACGAAAGCCCGTCATGTCTATCTTGACGTCACCCACTTGGGAGCGGAGTTTGTGAAACGGCGATTCCCGACGATTTATGCCACGTGCCTTCGCTATGACATCGATATTACGGAAGAATGGATCCCTGTGTCTCCGAGCGCACATTATATGATGGGTGGGGTCTGGACTGATCTGAACGGAGCGACAACAGTCCCAGGGCTTTTTGCCGCCGGGGAGGTGGCCTGTAGCGGTGTGCATGGCGCGAATCGTCTGGCGAGTAATTCTTTGCTCGAAGGATTGGTGTTTGGCGTGCGCGCGGCATTAGCAGCCGTGGCGTTTGCAGATAGACACGAGCTTCCTTTACTGTCGTCTCAGGAGTCTACGCTTCGAGCAGGCCAATTCGGCACATTGGAGGATGCGGAAAAGTTGCGAAGCTCACTCAGGCGGACGATGTGGGGACAGGTCGGCGTCATTCGCTCAGGGGAGTCCCTTATCCGGGCCTGTGCGCAACTGTCCCGGTGGGCTCAGCTCGTGACCCAGCCATTTGCAAGCCGAGCCGCGCTGGAGGTGAAAAACATGGTGCAAGTGGCGCAATGCGTCGCGGAGGCTGCGCTGTGGCGAGAGAATAGCGTCGGGGCGCATTACCGGTCAGATTTTCCAGAGGTCAAGCGGGCCGGTTGGCAACAGCACAGTCGCCTATCGAGCGGGGAAGTCGTTAGCGGGAAGAGATCTCAGAAATCTCGGGGGTTGCTGTTGTCTCTGCGGGGGCGTATCGGCTGACCGGACGTTCCATGATGACGCCATCGCGGACCAGGAATGTGCGGTAGTATCGGAGGACCTTCCGAACGTATTGCCGGGTTTCATCGAACGGGGGAAGCGCCTGATACCGTTCGACCGCATTCTCTCCGGCATTGTAGGCCGCCAGGGCGAGCGGTAAATTCCCATGGAACCGGTTGAGCAGTTGGCGTAAGTACTTGGCCCCTCCACCCACGTTATCATCCGGATCATACATATCACGCACGTCCATACGCACGGCTGTCTGCGGCATCAACTGCATCAGGCCAATAGCACCGGCGCGAGAAACCGCCCGTGGATCGAAGTCCGATTCAGCTTTGATGACGGCTCGGATCAACGCGGGATGAAGCTGTTGTTGCGAAGAGTGCCGGCGAATGACTGGCTCAAGTTCTTGCTCGGACAAAGTGGTGTGGAATTGGCTGGACTCGATTTCAATTTTTTGATAGCGCGAGTCTGACGGGACGTTGGTGAGAGAGATCGAACCGTCGCGCCCGATGAACTGGTAAATTTCTGCCTTGGTCGTTGGTACGGAGAAGGCTAGTGAGCCAACCCCTGCGATCACCGTCGCGGTGAGCCCAATGGCAGCGTGCCGCCGAAGAGATGTCATTATGAGAGAAAAGGTGTTGTGCATGGTTGCAACGATACCAGTCTGCTACTGGGTGTCAAGAAAAAGCATCTCTTGTGCCCGGTGACAGCAGTAAAATAGTGCGGAAAAACAACGGGGTCTGTGGGGGTGTGGGACGGCTAGGGTTCTAAATAATGCGCCCGGTTGGCCATAAATAGTCTGTGGAGCTGATGGGTGAGAGGTCCAGTGGTTCCATTCCCAACCGGATGTTCATCCACCATGGTGACCGGCATCACTTCCATACTTGTGTTGGTGAGAAAACACTCGTCTGCCTTCTGAAGCGCTTCGATGCCGAAATGTCCTTCATCAATCGGGATCTGTGCTTCTTGCGCGAGGCGCAACACGATGTCTCGCGTGATTCCGTCCAGTAGGCCGCAGTCGAGTGCCGGGGTGCAGAGCCGGCCTGCTCGGACAAAAAAGAGATTGCTGACGGTGCATTCCGTCAGATGTGACTCCCAATTGAGCAGGATACTGTCGAAAGCGCCTACAGCGATCGCTTCCCGTTTGGCCAGGATGTTGTTCAAAAAGTTTGTGGCCTTGATCTGGGGCGAGAGCGCACTGGGTAGGTTCCGTCTCGTTTTGGCAACGATCAGCTTCACGCCGGTTCGGTACAGCTGAGAAGGAGGAGGCTGAAGCGGTTTGGTCATGATCACCACGGTGGGGGTAGGGCACAGGGCTGGATCAAGCCCGATGTCGCCGGCCCCTCGGGAGATGGTGATGCGAAGGTATGCGTCGGTGCGTTCGTGCCCGACGTCATTCCGTGTCATCGCTTCGTGGAGGAGCGCCGGCCATCTGTACTCAAGAATGGGGATAGCCAGGCCGATCGCGTCCGCAGACCGCCGAAGCCGGGCAAGATGTTGGTCCCGCATGAAGATCCGGCTCCCGTAAGAGCGAATTGTTTCATAGACGCCATCGCCATAGAGGAAGCCATGATCGAAGACGGAGACGACGGCTTCCTCTTCTTTTACGAACCGATCATTGAGATAAATCCACATCTTTTAGTTCTGTTGTAGTGCGCTGAAAAATGCCTGGGCCTTCTGAATCGTTTCCTCGTATTCTTTGGCCGGATCAGAGTCGGCAACAATTCCGGCGCCGACCTGCAAGTACCCCTTGCCTGCACACCATACCAAAGTTCGAATCACGATATTGAGATCAAGATCGCCATTCCAGCCGATGTACCCAAACGATCCGGTGTAGGGGCCACGGCATACCGGTTCCAGCTCTTCGATAATCTCCATGCAGCGAATCTTCGGCACGCCCGTGACGGTGCCTCCAGGAAATAACGCCCGAATCAGATCGAAGGGTGTGGCGTCAGGCTTTAAGGCACCGCTGATATTGGATACGATGTGGCTGACGTGGGAGTATTGCTCAATCGCCATGAGTTCATCGACCTGCACGCTGCCGTATTGGCAGACGCGGCCCAGGTCGTTTCGTTCGAGATCGACGAGCATGAGGTGTTCTGCTTGCTCCTTTTCATTCGCAAGCAATTCGCCGATGAGTCGTTGATCGTCGCGTGCGTCGAGTCCGCGTGGCCTGGTTCCGGCAATCGGTCGCGTATCCGCCTGCCGGTTGTGCAAACGGACCAGCCGTTCGGGCGAGGAACTGATCAACGTTACATCGTCGAAGTGCATAAGCCCTGAGAAGGGCGAGGGGTTGACCGCTTGTAGACGTCGATAGAGCTCCTGCTCGTAGGGCTGTCGATCTGTGCCATCGTGGTAGGCGCTGGGAGGTTGCAGGGTGAATCGATGCGACAGGTTGGCCTGGTAGATGTCTCCAGCTGCAATGTACCCTTGGCAGCGTCGGACTTGATCGAGGTAGGCCTCCCTGGTTTGGTCGGGGTGAAAGGCCATCTGATCGAGGGGGGGGAGATTCTTGAGGGGGGCGGGCCTTCCGTTCAATCTGGCTTCGCATTCGGCCAGCCGGTCTAAGCCCTCGTGATAGAGCTTCTCCCGGGGCTCTCCTAGAAATCGTTCCATGGGCGGGCAAAAAATAATCTTCAGACGATCGGTTTGATGATCGATCGCGGTGATGAGGTCATACAGGCCGAATTGCAGATAAGGCAGCTGCAGATCGTCTTTGGCCATGGATGGGAGCGTTTCAAATTCGCGCACGAGGTCGTAGCTGAGGTAGCCGACGGCTCCGCCATAAAAACGGGGTAGGCCAGGAGGAGGCTCTATTTGAGGGGCAGCGAATAGGCGACAGAAGGTTCCAAAGGGATCTTGCGAGAAGTATTCGCGTCCTTCGTGGGTGCGAAGGACGGCCTGTCCTTGTCGCCCTGTCAGCACTGAAAAGGGGCTGCTCCCTAGAAATGAAAAGTGGTTCCCACCATCGGTGCCTTTCCCACTGTCCAGGAGGAATGATGGCTGAGAGGGGGATGCAATCAGGCGGTACAACTCAAAGGGTGTTCTTCCTAGGCCCTCCAGTGTGAGGATCAGGGGCTGTGGGGGACCGATCAAGAACGATGGTTGGGAAAAACGAGTCATGGCTAAATGTGGATTACACTATTCCTATGGGCGGCACTTACTATACCCCACTGTTTCGGTTGTGTCACAGCGCATGGGCGGCTTGACAATTTCACAGTGATTCTGCTTGAATTGCGCGCCCGCCATGGGCAGAGTCTTTGCGTTATGGGCTGCACTGCACTCTCCTCCGTGGGTACGACATGCCCCCTTCACAAGATCCATTGTATGCCGGGCTCGGCCAAGCGGTCCGGATCGCAACAGATCTGCTCGCAGCGCTGATTGTCGGAGGAGGGTTGGGGTGGCTGTGTGACACATACCTCTTCGACTCCACTCCCTGGGGGATGGCTGTGGGGTTGCTGTTGGGTGTCGTGACCGGAATCAGGAATGCGTACCGGTCGGCGCAACGGTGGCCGAAGACTTAAGGCAATTTAGCAGAAAGTACGGCAACGTCATGGAAGAAAGTCCTCTTCATCCGTTCGAGCTCCACAACTGGATACCGATTTCGCTTGGCGGATTGGATATTTCCATCAATAAAGCCGTGGTGATCATGTGGGTCGTCGTCTCCCTGGTAGCGGTGCTTATGGTGATGGCAGGATCGGCACGCAAGCTCGTGCCAGGCAAGTTGCAGAGCCTGGCAGAGATCATGGTGGATTTCATCCGCGGTATTATCATGGATACGATGGGTAAAGACGGGATGCGATTTTTCCCCCTCATCGCCACCCTGTTTCTCTTTATTCTCTTCTGTAATCTTATTGGGCTGATCCCCGGTAGCTATACCGTAACGAGCCAGATTGTCGTGACGGCTGTGTTCGCCTGTCTGGTGTATGGACTCAGCCTAGTCATGGGATTTTTTCTGCACGGAATCAAGTTTCTGGGCATTCTCGTTCCGCCCGGTACGCCTGGGTGGCTGCTGCCATTGATGGTGCCAATCGAACTGATCAGCCAATTGGCGCGGCCTATTTCGTTGGCGGTTCGGTTGTTTGCGAATATGACGGCCGGCCATGTGATTCTCGGGGTTCTGTTCGGTTTATCCATCAGCGGCGGACTGTTGATCGGGTGGTTGCCCTTTGCGTTTACGATTGCGATGAATGGTTTGGAAGTCGGTATCGCGTTTATTCAAGCCTATATTTTTACCGTGTTGACCTGCGTCTATTTGGGAGACGCATTTCATTTGCATGGCCATGATGAGCACGCGCACTAGCGCGTGCAAGTTCAGACAAGGGAGGAGTAGGACATAATGGATGCAGCAGCAGCAGCATTGTTGGGCATGGGATTAGCGGCAGCAGGGTTTGCCGGAGCCGGTGTGGGGATCGGCTACATCTTCGGGAAGATGATTGAAGCAGTGGCGCGTCAGCCGGAGGCGGAAGCTCGCGTTGGTAAGTATATGTGGATCGGGTTTGCGCTGGTGGAAGCCATCGCGCTGTACGGCCTGGTCATTGCCTTCATCATTATGGGCCTTCGGAAATAAATAAACGGGCTACAGGGGTAATGGGATAATTGGGGTAGCAGAAGAAATGGGCACCCCCATATTTCCTTACCCTTCCACCCCGGGGAGTTGACATGCCGCAGTTTGAATCTCATTTTTTTTCTTCTCTGATCTTTTGGGAAGTCCTGTCCTTCGCAATTCTTTTTTTCGTGCTCTATAAGTACGCCTTCCCAGGCATCTTGGGCATGTTGGAGGAGCGTGAAAAGAAAATTAAGGACAGTCTCGATCAAGCCGAACGTCATCGGTCAGAGGCCGAACAAAAACTCAAGGAGTACGAGGCAAAACTGAATGCTGCGGCGAAGGAAGCGGAAGGAATTCTGGCTGCCGCAAAGGAACGGGCGCAGCGGCTCATGGAGGAAAATGAGCAACGGCTTACGGCAGAAGCCGAGCGGATTAAGGGTGATGCGACGCGTGAAATCGATCATGAGCGTCGCAAGGCGATTCAGGATATTCGTGCTCAAACCACCGAGTTGGCTTTGATGGTTGCCGAGAAAGTTCTGCAGCGAAGTCTGAATGAAGCAGATCACCGGAAATTCGCAGACGAAGCGCTTGAGGCTCTGTCAAAATCCTATCAACGGTAACTCTCGGACCGGGCGGGGTCAGCCCAGGCTGACCCCGCCTGATCTGTATCCTTCTAAATCCACACAGACGAAGCGAAACCCGGCCTTGCGGAGACGGGCACTGATGTGCGCGCGCAGGTCCGGCTGATTCAGCCGAGAAAAGTCCTCTGCTCCGACCTCGATTCGTGCCACCTCTCCGTGTTCCCGCACACGTACCTGGCGGAATCCCTCAGCCTGTAGAATCTCTTCAGCCTGCTCTACGCGACGGAGACTCTCGATCGTGATCGGAGTGCCGCGTGGAATTCTTGAAGAGAGGCAGGCGGCAGCAGGCTTATCCCAATTCGAGAGTCCTAAAGCCTGGGCGAGTGCCCGCACGTCGGACTTGGAGAGAGAGGCTTCGACTAGCGGGCTCCGAACTCTCCACTCGCGTGCGGCTTTGATTCCTGGTCGATCGTCACCGAGATCATCGAGATTCGTCCCATCTACAACCCATCGGCTTGCTCGCGGCTCGCGTAGTCTGTCCAGCAATTGATACAGGTCGGTCTTGCAATGGAAGCAGCGGGCTGCATCATTCTGCACGAAGGCTGGAATATCGAGTTGATCGGTATGGACCAGTTCATGCCGCGCGCCGATCTCTAAGGCCACCTGCTTCGCGCCATCGAGTTCGATCGTAGGAAACGTCGGGGAGACAGCAGTGACGGCCAACGCCTGTGCCCCGAGTTGCTCCTGGGCAATTTTCAAGACGACGGTGCTGTCAATCCCGCCGGAGTAGGCGACCAGGACAGACTGCATATCCAAAATCGCCTGGCGGAGTGTCGCGAGCTTACCGTTGAGGGATTCGGTCATCATGTTGAGTTCCTGCACTGTTGCCTAGCGCTTGACCTTGGCTTTGGCGATGTTGCCCACTACCACTAAGGCGTACCGTTTGGGGTCTAGGTACTGTTTGGCGACACGCTGTACGTCTTCCTTCGTGACCCGCTCTATCCATTTTGGGTATTGCGTAAAATATTCGAACCCCAGACCGTAGAACTCCACTTGGGCGAGCACCTGCGCGAGTTTCGCAGTGGAATCAAACCGTAAGGGAAAGCTGCCGATCAAGAATGATTTGGCCTCAGCCAATTCCTGGTCGGATACGGGTGAGTCACGAATGGATTTGATTTCCGTCAGGACACCGGTAATGGCCTGATTCGTCGTCTCCGTCTTGGTTTGGAGGTTGACCCAGAAAGAACCGGGCATCAGCCGAGCGTCGAAGTGGCTCATGATCCCATAGGCCAATCCCTGCTTGTCCCGAATCGAATCCATCAAGCGGGAGGAAAACCCACCGGCCCCCAGGATGTAATTCATCACCGTGACCGAATAGAAATCCTGGTGCGCACGCGGAAGACCTCCATGGCCAAGCACAATAGTGGATTGGGTGAGATCCTTTTCGATGAGCTGAACCGTTCTCCGCTCGACAGGCGCGGGCTTTTTCGTGCTCCGTGCTGTCGCCGTCCCTTGTTTCCAGGTTTCAAAATGGGTCTGCACCAGTGTGGTGGCCTGTTCAGCCGTCACGTCGCCGACGATGGTCAGGATGATTTGGGAAGGGGAGTATTCCCGTCCATAGAAGGTTTGCACATCGGCCAGAGTGATCTTGGCAAGCGTTTCTTCCGTTCCATTGACGGGCCAGCGGTAGGGGTGTCCGTGGAAGACGAGCTGATTGAAGGCCTTCATGGCGATATGGCCAGGGTCATCGTTGTCGCTCGCCATCTCACCCAGAAGTTGGGTGCGAATCCGTTCGAATTCCTGCTTATGAAATGCAGGTCGTTGCAGCATGTCTGCGAGCAGGGTAAATCCGAGGTCGATGTCTTTTTTGAGTACGCGGGCTGAGGCGGTGGTGAAATCCTCTGAGGCTTTGGCCTCCAGGGTTCCGCCGACGAAATCGATTTGCTCCGCCTGCTGTTTTGACGTACGCGTAGTCGTTCCTTCGTCCAAGAGGCTGGCGACGAGGTTCGCGAGGCCTGCCTTGTCGGAAGGATCCTGCGCAGAACCAGCCTTGATCAGCGCGTGGACTTCTACGATAGGGAGGAAATGTTGCTCAAGGACGAGCACTGTGATGCCATTTGTCGTCACAAATTTCGTCGGAGCGATCTCTGCTGCCGCACTGGGACTGCTTGCCAAGAGGAAGGCGCAGAGTCCCATCACGAGGATCTGGAGAGCCAGTCGTCGAGGCGCGATAGGCAATCGTCTCGTCGTTGGCATGATTAGGGTTTCCCCTGTTGTGCCGAGGTGGAGGGTGTTTCTGGTTGTTTGGGAGGCACGGGAATCAATGTGCCGACGGTCCGATTGTCTTCTGTCAAGTAGTGGCGGGCGACATATTGGATATCTTTGGCTGTCACTGCCCGGATCCGTTCGACAAACTGGTCGATTTTCCGCCACCCGGCGCCGACGGATTCAGCCTGTCCGAGTAACATAGCATGTCGGAAGTTGGAGTCCTGCTCGAAGATATGGGTAGCTTCAACCTGGTTCTTCGCCCGTTGGAGTTCTTGCTCTGTCGGCGGATCGGCCTGGAGGCGTTTGATCTCTCGATGAAGGGCTTCTTCAACCGCCTCCGGTCTTTGGCCCGGGCTCACGAGGGCATAGAAGTAGAAAAGGCCAGGATCGGTCTGCAGTAAGTTGTATTCTGCTCCAACCGCGAGCGCTGATTTTTGCTCATACACGAGGCTCTGGTACAGGCGCGAACTTTTCCCATGCGACAGAATTGAATCCAGAATGTCGAGCGCGTACGAGTCTTCGCTCGTAAAGTTCGGCACACGATAGCCCATCATGACGAAAGGGACTTGTGCATCTCGCTTGAGAAGGAAGCGGCGTTCACCTTTTTGTTCCGATTCCATGGTGGCAATCAGCTTGGGTTCCGGCCCTCGCGGAATCGGCTCGAAAAGCTGTTTGATCATGGGGAGCAGGCTGTCGGCTTTGATATCGCCCACCACGACTAGGGTTGCATTATTGGGCGAGTAATAGGTGTCGTAATGTCGTTGTAAGTCATCCAGGGTCATCGCATCCAAGTCGCCAAACCAGCCGATCACCGGCCAATGGTACGGATGACTGAGATAGGCCTGGGCGAAGAGCGCCTCGACGAGCGCGCCTTGGGGGTCGTCCTCTGCGCGAAGGCGTCGTTCTTCTTTCACGACCTCTCGTTCCGTCGCCAACTCCTTCGTGTCGAGCAGTAGCCCTTGCATGCGATCGGCTTCAAGCTCCAGGGCCAACTCGACGCGGTCGGCTGCGAGATTCTCGAAGTAGGCAGTGAAGTCCTGGCTCGTGAAGGCGTTGTCCATCCCGCCATTTTTCCGAATGAGACGGGAAAAGGTGCCCTTTGGATATTTTGCGGTACCCTTGAACATCATATGTTCAAGCATGTGGGATAAGCCTGCACGGCCCATGACTTCGTTGCGTGAACCGACTTTGTACCAGACCTGGACAGTGGCAACCGGAGCTTTGGGGACTTCAACTAACAGAACTTTCATCCCATTGGAGAGGAAGAACTCACGAGGTTCGGTTGCGACAGCGGGCGCTGTGAAGGCAAAGGCCAGACTGGTTGCGGCAATCAACCAGGAAATTTGCATGATGTGCCGAGAATTGAGCCAGGTCATGTTTGGGCGGTGCGCACGTTGCATGCTAGCAACGGGGTTCAATTTGTGTCAAGGCATGTTCTGCGTATTGGGGTGCGAGATTGCCTAATTGGCCGCAAGCGCCAAGGACGTCGCGCCCCCGACTTTTACGGACGAATACGTCAAGGCCCGCCTGTCGCACAATGGTTTGAAAGGCTGAAATATCGCCTTCCGATGGACGGCGAAAGGGATTCCCAGGGAATTCATTGAACGGAATCAAATTGATTTTGCACGCGATCCCACGGACGAGCTTGATGAGTCGGCGGGCATCATCGGCGTGATCATTCACCCCGGCCAGCAGTACGTACTCGAAGGTGAGTCGTCGGGTCGGCGGCAAGGGGTAACGGCGGCAGGCAGCGAGTAATGTCCGGAGCGAGGCGATACGATTGACGGCCGGCATCAGGCTGGCTCGCTGGTCGTCCGTCGTGGCATTAAGCGAAATAGCCAGATTGACACCGAGTGGCGCGATATCTTTCAATCGCGCTGCCAGACCTGCAGTTGAGACCGTGATGCGTCGCGGTGACCATCCGAGTCCCCATCGTTTGTTGGTGAGCCGACGAATGGCTTCTGACAAGGCCTCCATGTTGGCCAAGGGTTCCCCCATCCCCATAAAAACGAGGTTGGTGATTCGTTCACTGGGATCGAGGCGATCTTGGGCGGTCAGCACCTGCTCCATGATTTCATGTGGCTTCAAGTTGCGTTTCAATCCCATCGTACCGGTCAGGCAGAATCCGCAATCCAGGGTACAGCCGACCTGCGTCGATACACAGAGGGTTAAGCGGTTTTCGTCTGGAATCAGCACCGTTTCGACGGTGAGCCCATCGCTGAGCGTGAGTACAAGTTTTCTCGTGTGATCGATTGAACGGAAGACCGTACAGCCTGAGGCACGCGGAATCGTGGCTTGCGAGGCCAGTGCCGTTCGCTCCGCTTGGCCGAGGTCCGTCATCTGGTTGATGTCTTTGGCTCGACGTTGATAGAGCCACCGCATAATCTGACCGGTTCTGTAGCGGGGCCATCCGAATTGCTGCACGAGCCGGCCCATCCCGTCTTCATCAAGGGCCAGAAGATTCGCGGGAACTGTAGGTGAAGCGAGGGAGTCTCGTTCGTAATCCATGTGGGCAGCCTACCACAGCCTTAAAAAATGGAACAAGGTATAGGATGAGGGTTTGCTGGCAACAGGGGTGGCACACTGTTATATATGTTACAGATCGAGAGGGAGACGACGGGTGCGAGACTATCCACGTCAGCGAGTCATTCGAAACCTATTCCTTGCCACCGCTATTGGTTTTTGTGGGTTCGCGCTGCTTCCCACCCAGACATTCGCCAGCCCAGCCTCTCCGTTGACACTGGGTGATGGTGATATTTGCGAGAGGATGGAAGATTGCTTTCAAGCTGCCGCACTGCCCAAGGAACGGTTTAGCAAGGCCCTCAATAAAGAGCAAGTCTTGTCGCTCAAGCTGGAGCGGTTGCAACGGCTGATGGCGCGATTTCCCGCCACAGTCTGGGCTAAACGTGCCGGTGCATTGTCAGGAGCGTTGCTCATTGAACGGAATCCCACCGCGGCGATTCAATTTCTTCGCACGGCACAGCAAGAATTTCCGATTTTGGATGACTATATCCGATTATGGATGGGGGAGGCGCTGCTGAATCTCGGAGAGGCCAAAAAGGCGGCGGAGATGTTTGCAAGCATTCCGCAAGCGGCGCCTGATTCCTATCTGCTGACGAAGGCTGCGTATCGAGCAGGGGAAGCGTGGTATCAAGCGTCGAGTTGTCCTGAAGCGACAGCATGGTTCGCAAAAGCGATGGAACTGAATGATAAGGAGCTGGGGGGGGGCCAGGCGCTTCTTCGGCGGGGCGACTGCCAACTGCGAAGCAACAATATATCGGCGGGTCGCGAGACTCTGATGCAGCTCTGGGTTCGGTTCTCTTACAGTGCTGAAGCGAAAGAAGCCGAAGCACTATTGAACTCGAATCTTGGTGGCGTACCCTGGGTGGTTCAGTCAAGCGATCGGCTTGCTCGGGCTCAGGCGTATCTTGGACAATCCTTCCATGCTGAGGCGATTGAAGAACTCCGAAAGTTTCTCGTGGCTGATCCACAGTCGCCTCGCCGCGCTGATGCGAAGCTGAAGCTCGGCATCGCGCAGGTACGGCTGAAACAATATGACCAAGCCCGCGAGACGTTTCGTGCCCTGGTGAAAGAGGGGGGACTGGAGTCCCACGAAGGGTCGGTCTGGCTTGCCCGCACCTATCTTCGGCAAGGGCAGGGTGACAAGTTGTTGGATCTCGCCCGCACGACTCAGACATCTTCACTGTCTACGGAGCAGAAGGGCCAGATCACCTTGTTCGCTGGGATGTGGTTGGAAGATCAGAGCCGGTTTGACGAGGCAATAATACGGTACCGCCAAGTGGCAAAGGTCGGTGAGCCTGCGTCTCAGCGAGCCGAGGCACGGTGGCGCGTGGGCTGGGTCCATTACCGCTTGGCACAGTATCGTGAGGCGGGTGATGAGCTGCGTCAACTTGCCGGTCAGCACGACAGCGACTTTGAGCCACAGGCGCTCTATTGGATGGGCCGCGCGGCTGAATTGAGCCAGCAGCCTCATGCTCACGATGTATATCTTCAACTCTGTCAACGATACGTCTATACCTATTATTGCCAGCTGGCTCGCGAACGGAGTGATATCCCGCTGGCGGAGCCCTCTGCATCAGAGCCGATGTTGGCGACTGTTCCGGTGAATGGAGGATTGGCTGCGAAGGGTGGGACCACACGCTTGGTGCCTGCCAGGGCCGAAATCGAACAGCAATCGGCATACCGTCGGGCCATAGAGCTTAAGACGCTGGGGTTGGACTTGGACGCTACGCGTGAGTTAGCAGGGTTGACCGATCGCTATAGTCGAGACCCCGACGCGCTCATGACGCTTGCAACGATGTTGAGCGAGATGGGCGCCTACCACCATGCGCTTCGACTTGCGAGGGCTAGGTTCCGAGATAAATTGGAGCGAACCGGCGGCATGGTCGATCCGTCGTTGTGGAAGGCGGCCTATCCGACAGGTCTCCTTCCCACGATCAAGGGCCAGGGGGCGAGCGGTGTTGATCCCTATCTCGTGGCAGCGATTATTCGAGAGGAGAGTCAGTACGATTGGCAGGCCGTATCACGGGTCGGTGCGATCGGCCTAATGCAGGTGATGCCGGGAACTGCCAATAATGTCGCGCAGAGACTCGGACTTCCCGCGGTCGGAAGGGATGACCTGTTCGATCAAGAGACCAATATTCGGATCGGCGTCCACTACGTCGGACAGTTACTCGAACAATTTTCCGGGAACGTCGCGCTGACCATTGCCTCATACAATGCTGGGCCATTAGTTGTAACAAGCTGGATGGCACAGCACCCTGGGCGAAGTCAGGATGAGTTTGTCGAACTGATCCCGTATCAGGAGACGCGGCAGTATGTGAAGCGCGTATTGCGAAGTTACCGAGAATACATACGGCTAGACAAGGCTTCCTGACGGCTATTTCTTGACAAGGGCTAGACAAGTTTCTATATTGAGCCACAACCTGTAGGGGATTCTTAAGGAAGAGAGTGGGGGAATGGCACTCGATCGAATGGATGCCCTTGAAAGTCGTATTAGAGATTTGGTTAAGCTTGTTCAAGAGTTGAAGAAAAAGAATGCAATGGTTGAAGAGGAATTAAGGGCCGTTCGACAGCGACTTGCGGAGAAAGATGATTCAAATCGACGGTGGGAGCAAGAGCGTATCGATATCAAGTCTCGTATAGAAAAGGTTCTCGGCGACATCGAGTTGTTGGAGTGTCTTGAAGAACGTAAGGAGGTGGCTCTTGACTAAGACTATTGACGTAGAAATCTATGGCCAACGATATGCGATTCGCGGCGAAGCGGACGAAGCTGATGTCCGGCGCCTCGCGAGCTTTGTAGATGGCCAGATGCGCCATCTCGCGGAAGGGATGAATACGACAACCCCCTCTAAACTCGCCGTGCTGACGGCTCTCAATTTGGCCCATCAGTTGTTCGAACTGGAACGAAAGCGTGCTCAAGGTGAGGCGGATGTCGAGAGGCGGATGAAATCACTTATGGAATCGATCGAGGAGCAGGTTCCGGTCTCGCTCTTTCGCTAGATTCAACTTGCAAAGGGCGGCCCTCTTTGTTATCGTGACCAAAGTATGTCGGGACGTAGTGGATTCTACCATTGGGATACGAATAGGTCACGATCGAACCGGTTCAAGAATCCGAGGATATGACTCAGTCACTGCGGAATGGATGTGAGTTTTTGATGCTGGCGAAATTACGGCAGTTAGAATGTGCACAAGGGTTCGTCCACCTCAGGTATAACCTCTTGGAGATGTTGGGCAAGGTCATGGAGTTCATGCTGTCGTCAGGGAGTACGATTTCCGGAAACGGCCAACCGCTGGTTCCGGTTCGCACGCTGAATCCCCTCATGCAAATGGGAGCCAGACGTAGATGGACATCGTGGAATCTGTCCTGCACGGGACGTACTCGTTATCTCTATCCAGCAAGGCATCCATCCCCGTGGAGTCCATTCTCGGACTAAGTCTGTAGCCCTCGGTTCTGGCCGTTTTCTTCTATCCCGTATCTTCCACTCCGTTCCCTTCTCATTATAAGACCGTCGAATAACCTTGTATCAAGCGAGGCCGAGAAGCATGATTCTTCTCGCCTCGAGACTGTAAAGGGGGAGTCCCAATGTCAACCTCAATTATTGCCTATCTGTTGACAGGACTTGTAGGAGGACTGCTCGGAATCGGTCTCTTTGAGCTGATTCGCCGCTCATCGGGAGCCACGAAAAAGGCACAGGAAGAGGAGCAGGCTCGCCAGGCTATACAGAATGCTCAGCGGGAGTCGGAGAACATCGTTAAAGAAGCGAAACTGGAAGCGAAGGACCTTCTGTTGCGATCGAAAGAGGAACTTGAGAAGGAACAGAAGGTCAAGATGGCCGAGTTTGCGAATGTCGAAAAGCGTTTGATTCAGCGGGATGAGACCATCGAGAAACGAATCAGTGTGATAGACAAGCGGGATAGCGAGGCGCAGAAGCGAGATCAAGACATCACCAAGCGAGAAGAGAAGCTGCTGGATAAAGAAGCGGCCTGTGCTCGAGTGGAAAAGGAGCATCGTGAAGCATTAGAACGCGTTGCGGGAATCACGGCCGACGAGGCGAAGAAGCAGCTTATTCAGGAAATGGAAAGCCAGGCGCGGCTCGAAGCTGTTGGGCATGCCAAGCGGACGTTGGAAGAGGCGCGGGAGAATGCGGAGCGGGAAGCACGCGAGATCATTACTAATTCGATTCAACGGGTGGTGCGCGATTACGTTTCTGAATCCACGATTTCTGTCGTGCCGATTCCGAACGACGCGATGAAGGGGCGGATCATCGGGCGGGAAGGGCGCAACATCCGTGCGATCGAAGCTGCTACCGGGATCGATTTGATTATCGACGAGACGCCTGAAGCCGTCATCGTGTCGGGCTTCGACCCGCTGCGTCGGGAGATCGCTAAGGTTTCGCTCGAACGGTTAATGCATGACGGGCGTATTCATCCGACGCGGATCGAGGAGATCGTCGAAAAAGTCAAAATTGACATCGATAAGCTTATGTATGACGAGGCCGAAAAAATCATCTTTGAGTTGGGGCTTTCGGATTTTCACCCGGAGTTGATCAAGGTGCTCGGTCGACTCAAGTATCGGACCAGCTATGGACAAAACAATCTCTATCATTCGCGTGAAGCCGCGTACATCTGCGGCATCATGGCTTCGGAGCTCGGTCTCGACGTGAAGTTAGCAAGGCGGGGTGCACTCCTGCACGATATCGGGAAAGCCGTCAGCCACGAAGAGGAAGGCCCGCATGCCATGCTGGGCGCTGAGATTGCCAAGAAGTACGGCGAGAGCGAGAAAATTGTGAATGCCATTGCAGGGCACCACGAACAAGTAGAGCCGATCTGTCCAGAATCGGTGTTGGTCGCTGCGGCTGAAGCGTTGTCTGCGGCTAGGCCTGGGGCGAGGCGGGAGGCCTTGGAGACCTATGTGAAGCGGCTGGAGAAACTAGAGTTGCTGGCTACGACCATCAAAGGGGTGCAGAAGGCCTATGCCATTCAAGCAGGCCGAGAAATTCGTGTTATTGTCCGACAGGAAGATATTACCGATGCTGAGTCGTTCCAACTGTCTCGGGATTTGGCGAAGAAGATTGAGCAGGAGCTGACCTATCCCGGTACGATTAGAGTGACCGTGATTCGTGAGAGCCGGTACGTGGAGTACGCCAAGTGAAGGTTCTCTTTATCGGCGATATCTTTGGAGAGCCTGGGCGCCGTGCGTTGGCTCGGGCTGTTCCGCGGCTGGTAGCTCAGCGGCAAATCGACATCGTGATCGGGAATGGAGAGAATGCAGCCGGTGGGTTTGGCATTACACCGGAGTTGGCGGAAGAATTATTCGACCTCGGTCTCGCGGTGATTACAACCGGAAACCATGCCTGGGATAAGAAGGAAATTCTCGACTACTTTCCCCGGGAGCCACGACTACTTCGTCCGGCCAATTATCCGAGCGGTGTGCCGGGCAACGGAAGTGTGGTGGTCGAGTCGGCAAGTGGGGAGCAACTCGGCGTTCTCCAGCTTATGGGGCGGGCGTATATGCCGACATTGGATTGTCCGTTCCAGGTGGCCAAGAAAGAATTAGCCGCGCTGAAGAAGCGAACGGTTGCTGTGATTGTTGATATGCATGCGGAGGCAACATCAGAGAAGATGGCGATGGGGCACTATCTGGATGGAGAAGTTGTCGCCGTAGTCGGAACCCATACGCATGTGCAAACGGCCGATGATCAGATTCTTCCGAAGGGGACCGCATATCTGACGGATATTGGGATGACCGGCCCGCTCCACTCCGTCATCGGGGTGAAGAAAGAGTTGGCGATTGAAAAGTTTCTGACTGGGATGCCACGGCGCTTTGAAGTGGCGTCGGGTCCCTCCGTCTTTTGCGCCGTGCTGCTCGAACTTGATGCGCGTCTTGGCAAAGCGTTGTCAATCGAACGAATTCGCATCATCGATTAAAGGAGACTCACCACGAGCCTTCCCGGTTTTCCCGACCTCTCCTCTCCAGTCGTCCCTCCGAAACGAATGTTCACTGTTTCGGAGTTAACGGGGTTGCTTCGCACCTCAATCGAAGAACAATTCTCCGATATTTTCTTGGAGGGAGAACTCTCCAATCTCCGCATTCCCGGATCGGGACACGTCTATTGCACGCTCAAGGACAAGACAAGTCAAATTCGGGCGGTGCTGTTCCGCTCAGCAGCGGTACGATTGCGCTTCGCCTTGCAAGAGGGGATGCAGGTGATTGTGCGAGGGAGGCTTACGGTCTACGAGCCGCGGGGAGAATATCAGATTGTGCTCGATACGGTGGAGCCGAAAGGAATCGGCGCGTTACAGCTTGCATTTGAGCAATTAAAGGAACGATTGGCGGCGGAGGGATTGTTCGATCAGGACAGAAAGAAATCGATCCCGGCATTTCCTCGGACGGTGGGTGTGGTGACGTCACTGACAGGCGCAGCCATTCGCGATATCTTGGCAGTTCTTCGGCGACGATGGCCGACGATTCATATTCTAATTGCCCCGGTTCAAGTCCAGGGGGAGAGTGCCGGGCGTCAAATCGCTGAGGCGCTGGCAGATTTGAATGACTGGGGTTCGGTGGATGTTATCATTGTCGGGCGCGGTGGAGGATCGTTGGAGGATCTTTGGAGCTTCAACGAAGAGATCGTGGTGCGTGCTATTGCCGCATCCCATGTCCCGGTGGTGTCGGCGGTTGGGCATGAAATCGATGTGACGCTTGCTGATTTCGTCGCAGATCTCCGGGCTCCGACGCCGTCGGCAGCAGCGGAGGCTGTGGTTCCGGTGTTGGCCGAAGTTGTAGAACGGTTGCGTGAGCTGACGGTCCGTACAGGGCAGGTGATGCTCCGGTATTGTGCCTTCGAACGGCAGCGGCTCGATGCCGGCATTCGAAGGATGACGGATGTACGCTTCCGCCTCCAGCAAGCGGCACAACAGACGGACGACATGGTCGATCGATTGCGCGAAATGGTCCAACAACTTCTTACGTCCGGGCGTGAACGGGTTCACGAGGCGCGCCGCGATCTTTCCGGTCTCAACCCCATGCTCGCGATCAAGCAAGGCCTGGCGACAGTCCCGCAATTCTCGAAGCGCCTTGAAGGGCAGATGGGAGTCATGTTGGCGCAGCATCGTCACCGGATCCATGCGACGCTGGCGCAGCTCAATACCCTGAGTCCCTTGGCGGTTCTTGGGCGTGGCTACAGTATTCTTCAAACGGTACCGGCCGGTCAGATTCTCCATCGAACGAACGACGTGGAAGTCGGACAGGAGCTGGAAGCTCAATTGGCAAGCGGGCGACTGAACTGCACTGTCACGCAGGTGTTTAATGATTCCTCAGTTTAAAATCGTTGTGTGGTTGGGTATAATGAGCTTTCATTTCCGTAAGAAACGAGGCGTGTTGTGGCAGTAGTGAAATTTGAACAGGCAATGGCTCGGCTGGAAGCCATCGTTGGTGAGTTGGAAAAAAGCGATCTTCCTCTAGACGAATCGCTTAGGATATTCGAGGAGGGGATTCGCCTGTCTAAGAATTGTCTCAAGATTTTAGAAGAAGCCGAACATAAAGTAGAAGTGCTCGTGCAAGATAAGAACGGCAAGAAACGAATTCACGCCTACTCTTCAGACGACAAAGCCGACGAATCGTCCTCCTAG
>CAZGYZ010000007.1:0-16617 GCA_964530675.1 uncultured Nitrospira sp.
GACAGACAAGATAGACCAGACAGATCGTGTTTACTCTCGACCTGCCAGGTTCGAAGTATAGCTTTCGTCTGTTGGAAAGTCACCGGGATGGATCGTGAACATAAACTGCGAGACTGGCGAAACTGGCTGATCTGGTTTATTTGGTTTATCTGGGTAGGTTCATTCTACCAAAAAACCAGACAAACCAAATGAACCAAATGAACAAGACCGGCTAGCTGGCTTTGCGGAAAGGAACCGGATGGAGCAGCTGGGCAAATACATTCTCTGGCATCGGCTGACCGAAGAGATAGCCTTGAGCCTGATCGCAACCCTGTTCGAGTAGTAGCGTTCGTTGCGCCTCCTGCTCGACCCCTTCAGCAAGCACCAAGAGATTGAGGCTATGGGCCATGGCGATGATCGCCCGCACAATCGGGGCTGGCTGGGCCTGCGTCAGAATTTCCCGTATAAACGATTGATCGATTTTCACGATATCGATCGGCAACCGCTGCAGATAGCTAAGCGACGAATAGCCGGTCCCAAAATCGTCGATGCAAAGCTGTACCCCCATCGACTTCAGAGCCGTCAGCATGACGATCGACGCCTCCACATTGCGCATCGCAATCGATTCCGTCAGTTCCAACTCCAGGCAAGCCGGAGTCAACCCCGTCTGACTCAGGGCCTGCTCCACGACGGACAGCAATGTATTGCCGTGGAACAATGAGTTGGAGACATTGATGGAAATGCTCACCGGCATCTTGCCGCGATGCTGCCACCCCTGATTGTGACGACAAGCCGTTCGCAGCACCCACTCATCGATTGCCCTGATCAATCCTGTATCCACGGCAGCCGGCAAAAATTCCGCGGGTTGCATGAGTCCTCTCTGAGGATGTTGCCAACGCACCAACGCCTCCGCTCCGATAATTCCGCCTGTCCTCAGATTGACCTTCGGCTGGTAATACACCACAAACTCTTCCCGCTCAACGGCGTGGCGAAGCTCTCCCTCCAATGCCAACCGCTCACTCGCAGCAGCATTCAGGGTACTGGAATAGAACTGAAAATTATTCCGCCCTTCTTCCTTGGCATGATACATCGCACAGTCGGCATTTTTGAGTAATGAATCGACGGAATCGCCGTCAGATGGAAAGATGGCAATCCCTATACTGACGGTCACGAAGATTTCCCGCCCTTCAATCGAAAAAGGCTTCACCAACGCTTCGACAATGCGGCGCGCGACCTTTCCGGCGTCTTGGGCATCGCACAGATTTGTGAGGAGCACGGTAAACTCATCGCCGCCCAATCTCGCGAGCGAATGGTTCTCTTCCTTGTCTACCGACCGGCTGACAGAGTCGCTGTGCCGCACAGATTCGGCCAGACGGTCTGCCACGCTTTTCAGCAGTAGATCACCGATATTGTGACCCAAGGTATCGTTAATGACCTTAAAACGATCCAAGTCCAGAAAAAGCATCGCCAGCGTGGTGCGATAGCGGCGGGCATGCAAGAGGGCCTGCTCGACACGATCTTTGAATAAGACACGGTTCGGCAATCCTGTCAAACTGTCGAAATAGGCCAAGCGATGAATCTCTCGTTCAGATTGTTTTCGATCGGTGATGTCTTGCGCCGTCCCGACAATCGAGAGCGCCTTTATTTGGTCGTCGAACACCGCTTCTGCCTGGAGATTGACCGTAAAATCCGCTCCGTTCGGCAAGATAAGGCGATGGTCGATATCGCACGGGACTCGCTTCGTCAAAATGCCCTTCAGCGCCTGCTCCACACGGCTTCGATCTTCTGCATGCACCAGCTGGATATAGGCGTCAAAGGTTCCGGCAAAGTCCTGTGATCGAATGCCCATCAGACGGCAAAATTCAGCCGACGCAGTAAACTGATTCGTGTCCGGACGCCATTCCCAGTTGCCGATTTTGGCGATCCGCTGCGCTAGCCCAAGCCGAACTTCACTCTTGATCAGAGCATCCATGGTGAAGCTGCCGCGTAGCATATACCGCACGCGATGACTCAAGATCATCAAATTGAAAGGTTTCGTGATGAAATCCGTCGCGCCCAGTTCGTAGGCCTTGGCAATGGATTCGGTATCGTCGAGCCCTGTCATGACCAAGATCGGCACCCGGCTTCCACCCATCAGCCCGCGCAAGCTCGAACAGGCGGTGAACCCGTCCATCCCTGGCATGATAATGTCCATCAGCACGATGTCGGGCCGGCGTTCGGCGAATCGCTCAAGAGCTTGCCGGCCGTTCTCTGCCTCACACACATCGTGGCCCGATTGCTCGAGCATCTCACGGACGAGCGTTCGCATTTGCGGTTCGTCGTCTACCACCAACACGAGCGGGCATGTTCGTTCCTGGAATGTTTCCATGATTGCTAGGCAGTTTTTTTACCTAATTCATTCAGCACGGCCTGCCTTACCGCTTCATAAACTGAGTCTAACTCCGCCATCCGCTCATGGCTCCCTGCCACGTCACCCTGACGGCCCAGCAGCTCGAAATCTTTCAGAACTCTCGATAGCTCCATGGCCCCGATCATAGCGCTCGACGATTTCAAGGCATGCGCCGCATAAAAGAGCGCCTTTGCATCCTGGTGAACCACCGCCTGGTGAATGGCGCTCACATACGTGGCCGAGCTTTCCAGAAAACTCGTGAGGATTTTTGCGACCGGGTCCAGTCGCCCAGGGCGCCTGAGAGCGCGTAACTGGTCGAGCACCTGATCAGCCAGCGGCGCGTCCAGTAGGGCGCGATCTGGCGCCTGTCTCGTTCTCTGTTCCGTCAAATCAGATGGCGGCAGGGCTGGTTCAACCGGTACGGCCTTGGATTGATCAGAAGTTAGTGTTGCCTCATCACTAGAACGCTGTACCCATTTCTGAATCATGTTCCCAAGTTCGCCCTGCGTAAACGGCTTCGTCATATAGTCATCCATGCCGGCAGCTAAACATCCTTCGCGATCGCCATCGATGGCATGCGCCGTCAGCGCCACGATAGCCACACGCCGACCGGTGCGCTGTTCATCATTGCGAATCGCCTTGGTCGCAGAGAGACCGTCCATCTCCGGCATCTGGCAGTCCATCAAGACCAAGTCGAATCGAGCATCCTCTATCTTAGCCACCGCATCACGGCCATCTTCGACCGCGACAACCTGGCAGCCCAATTGCTCCAACATGCAGACAGCGACCTCCCGATTGACCGGATTGTCCTCTGCCAGCAAAACTCGCGCGCCCGCTACTTTCGTCTCAGGGTTTTTCGAAACACCGTCAGGCTGGACACCGTCTCGCCACAACGGGAATCTCTGCCTGCCTTCTCGCGTATTCCCGGATACTTTCTCCAAGCGTGCGGTACACCAAAATGTCGCCCCCTGCCCAGGCTCACTCCTGACACCAACCGTCCCCTCCATCAGCTGAACCAACTGTTTGACGATAGACAACCCTAAACCAGTCCCGCCATATTTTCTGGCCGTCGATCCATCGGCCTGAGAAAACGCTTCAAAGATCTTGGCTTGCACGGCAGGTTCGATCCCGATTCCCGTATCTTGAACCTCGAAACGTATGAGGGCGTCAGAGGCCGAGTCTTCCGCCATCGTGACCGTGAGCATGATGTTCCCGCGCTTGGTAAACTTCACTGCATTATTCACCAGATTCATAAGAATCTGCTGTAAGCGAACAGGATCTCCCTGGAGAACAGACGGGACAGACTCAACCAGCGAACAAGTCAGGTTGATACCCTTGCCTTGCGCCTGTTCCACAAAGAGGTCTGTCACCTCCCTAACCGTTTTAACCAGATCAAATCGAATGTGCTCCAACTCAATCTTCCCAGCCTCTACCTTTGAAAAATCCAAGACATCATTGATGAGCTTCAATAACGTGGCCCCTGATCGGTACACGACATCGACAAAGTGCTGCTGCTTTCCTGACAGTTCCGTCTGCAACAAGAGTTCGGCCATTCCAAGAATACCGTTCATGGGTGTTCGAATTTCATGGCTCATGTGGGCCAAGAAGTCGCTCTTGGCCCGACTCGCCAATTCGGCATGATCCTTTGCCTCTCGGAGAGCCTCGAGCGCTTCCGTTCGCATGGACACCTCGCGCTCAAGCTGCGTCCGATAGTTGGATTGCGCATCTTCAGCCTGCTTCCGCTCAGTAATGTCCCGGATAAAACTACTGAACATACACTCGTTATTGAGCCAAATCGGCGACATCGACCATTCCACAGGGAACTCGCCCCCATCCTTCCGGACAGTGGTTAGTTCAAGCCGCTGAGTCAAGAACTGGGTCTCGCGCGCTTCCAGGAAGCGCGCGAGTTCACGCCGATACCCATCACGACCCCCTACGGGAATGATGAGGGAATCGAGTGGTCGCCCGATGGCCTCCTGCTCAGACCACCCAAATATTGTCTCAGCCTGAGCGTTCCATCCGGCAATCGTCCCGGCAGCGTCTGTCGTCACGACCGCGTCAAGCGCCGTATCGATCGTCTTCTGCAGCTTCGCCTCGCTCTTCTCAATGTTCTGACTAAGACGCCGAATCGTCTTGCTCACGATGAAAATCGTCGCCGCGGCAAGCAATGCCATCGTCAAGGCCTGTTGCACAAGCAACTGCCAGGCCTCAGCCTGCAACCTCTTCAGCGAGATCTCGATTCGAATCCATCCGGCGAATGCGGGCAATAGTTCGTGCTTCCCCTCAACGGCACTGTCGGTTCCCGTCCGATACAGCGGATCCCCATACAGTGGCTCGAAAATCACGAGGGTGTCGTCGCTTAAACCGATATCCGAGCCGGAAAAGACGGCTCCCTTTTTCTCCTGTTCTGCATTCCTGCTTGCCTGGTCGTCGAGGATCGTACCGATCAGCGTTGTGATATCCGATGCCACGATCATGTGGTCGGGATCGAGCAGCATGATACGCTGGATATCATGCTGGTTCTTCACCTGGATAAAGGCGCTCTGCAACATGAAGAGATTATCGAACAGAGCCGACGCACCGAGGGCGGCATACCCGCGAGCCAATACACGACCCTGTTCCTCGGCCTGCAGGCGAACCTGCTTTTGCTGGTTGTGGATGAAGAGCCCTCCATACCCAGCTACCACAACAAGAAGAATGGCGCTGATGGCCAGCGTCATTCGCCTGGCAGGAGACGGTACAGTTCTGCGCAATTGTAGGTGATCGTCGTTATGCATCAACGGCCTGACCTTATTTATATTCCAGATCTACAATGACAGTGCCCCGCGCCGGAACCTGCAGTTCCTTCTCCATCATGCCCAACGTCTCATGCCACACCGTGATCCTGTGCAATCCTGGAGAAACGCCGGCAATTGAGAACTGACCGGTCTCTGTCGTCTGGTCGAAGTACGGATCGTCAAACACCAACCGGTACGCCTGCATAAACTTGTGCACGTTGCATTTCACCAGGTGCAAGCCTGACCTCTTCAGCAGCTTCTTGATCGGGTTTCCTCCCGCCACCATCGCCACGTTGAGCGCCGTACTATTGTCGACGATAATATTGGTATTGTGCATCACCGGATCGTCGTTGAAAATTTGCACTTCAGCCCCCATCTGTGCAGCAGCGACATGGGGATGGAACCGGCATCCTTTGTTTCGAACAAGGACAGGAGTCGCCGCAATTATTCTGGCAGACACCTCCCCGGCACCCTGCTCGACATGCACCACGGCATTCTGAAGTCCATGGGTGGCTGCGTCGACCGAGAGAGTGGCCATAGACATGGTCGCCCCGCATACGTCCAAATCCCGATTGACTTGTATCTGGGTGGGAAAGGGCACTGGCCCTCGATACAAGACGCGTCCAACTATCACCGGCCCTGTCGATTCAGAAAATGCCGACCTCGTCGGTGGCGCTTCGCTGCCTGGCTGCGAGACCGTTAGACCAGGAAACTCTGCTTGTGGCTCGGCTACAGAGGGAACCACCTCTCGCGGGCGGCGAAATTTGGCAGGCGGCCCTGGCGCAAGGCCGTGCATTTGCTGAGAGGCGGGCGCCTTGACGACCGTTCCATCCGGTTCGGCTCCGGGCTGCGAAGCAGCGAGAAGCGGCGACCAACAAGCCAGTCCGATCATCACGACAGGAACAGCCACCGATAGAAGGCGAACAAGAGCCTGCACAGACATCGCGGAACGACCAAACATGCCCCTCCTACCCATCACTGTCTTTCCTGTGATAACGAGAGAATGTAGTACACGAGATCCCAGACGTCTTTGTCATTGCCGCCGATGGTATCGGCATAGGACGGCATGGGCGTGCCGTCCAACCCCGTCATGATGCTGCGGTAAAGAGCCTGAGCAGAAGACCCGTTCTTGAGAGACGCCCGCTCGGTCAAGTCGCCGGGAGAAATCATCAACCCATATGTATCCTTCAAGTTGCCGTCGAGCGCTTCCTTCCCGTCTCCGTAGCCGTTGTCCCCGTGACAATTCTGGCATCCATACTTGATATAGGTCTTGCGCCCGTTTTCAATTCCAGCATCCGAGGGAGGACCCGGAGGATTGGGCAAGACCAGGGCCGTGGGCTTTGCGCCCTTGAACGCCTGGCTGAGCGTTTTGATGTAAGCAATCACCTGCCACCGTTCTTCTTCACTCAACCCACCGTACGGCGGCATTTTGCCTGGGATACCTTGCGTCACCGTGCGGAATAGGTCTTGATCCATCGGCAGTTCACCGGATGGCGTGCTGCGGAATTTATAGCTCCCTCCGGTAAAATCGCGCGGGCGTGGCGATTCATAGCGACCGATGAACCAGCCGGCCGGTCCATCGCCCTTTCCATTCGCGCCATGACAGAGGAGGCATGCTCGATCATAGATCTGTTTCCCCTTTTCCCTGGTCGCCTGATTATCTTCAGGCTTCACGGCATTCGCGAGTGAAGCGATACTGAGCATCGCAAAACCGGCGCCGATAGCGAGAAGTATTCGGATTCGCATAGCCCGTCTCCCTCAGAAAATCACATCGATTCCGGAAAAGAAGGCGTTGCGGAGATTCCGCGCCGCGGTATCTCCACCTTCTGATTGCCTGAGATTGAAATCGCTTCTGGCAAAAATCGCTACATTGGCACGGAGAAAATGCTTCGCTTGCACGCCAATAAACGAGGCAGACTTTCGCTGATCCAGCATCCCGCCTGCATCCAGGTTGTCGTACCGCAAGGACACCAGCGTCTGGCTTGTCACATAGGTATCGGCGCCGATCGTCAGACCGGTCGCGGTGGAGTCGAACAAACCAGCCACGCCCGTCGGCGTCTTGTTGATCTTATCTACTGAATATGCCGCGTAGACATCGACCATCATATAGGTGGCCCGCGCCGACAGCCCATAGCGATTCCAATTCACATCGTCGCTCGTCCGCACTTTGGCGTTGCTGTTGCCTTGGTAGACGAACCCCGACATACTGGCGGAAAAAAAATTCGACTGCGCATAGTCGAACCGAATCATGCCGTAGACATCCTTCCCCTTGTTCGAATCGCCTAGATGCTCGTTGGCTCCGTTCACCACCCCCACCTGATACAGAAACCAGTCGCCGAACGGACGCCCATGCACATCGGCGCCGGTTTCATGCCCTGAGTTATACAGCGAGGCAGCGAAGGGGGACAGACCATTGCCTGATCGATCGTAGAGGCCGTAGAATTTGGTGGCGAAGGCGCTGGGCGTGAGACCCACCCGGTTAAAGGCACAGGGAGTAGGCGCTGTACACCCGCCCTTCTGGCTTTCCCCGACATCGCCCAACTGTTGGCGCACCGTGGCATAGGACGAGAAGGTGTTGGGGTCAAATTTTCCGACTCGCAGATGCGCGAGATTATGTGACCCGATGTTGTTGAAGGTCACGAAGCCTCGCTCCACCTCGGCGCCACCCTCTTTGACGTCATGGCCCAGTTCGACCATGAACCCAACGTTTTCGGCCACAGTCCCGCCGGCGAACAGCACGAAACTATTGGGAAATGTAAACTCAGCCTTGTTTTCGACGACCCCGGCATCGGCGCCTACAGGGTTCTGTTTGTTGAACCCCCAACTGCTCACCGCGTTGCCGACCAAGCGGAATCCGAGATATTGATTCACATCGTCGAGATTCAGATCTCCCAATTTTTTCTTACCGGTACTGCCGCCATCTTCTGTGCCCGGCAGTTGATAGCCGTTTTCGAGAAAACGCTGGCCGAAGGCGTTCAACATCGGCGGCGCCGTGTGGCAGTCCATGCAGTTGGTGTTGTACTTACGGGCAAAGGCCGGGATAGCCTGCGCTTCTTCAGGCGCCAGGAGGGAAGTCAGTATCGTCCCACAGAAAATACTCAACGCGATGATGAGGATGGAGACACGCGTGAACACAGTGGCCACTTTCCCAATTGAATAATCGAGCATACACTTGACCGGCCATGCGGTACCCAGAACTGCACCCGCGTACACCGCTCACGTCGTTACGACGTTAGCAGATCGTTCACTTCAGGCAATCTATTTTAGGAATTACGCACTGATGAGGGGGAGATTCGTTCTACGCAGACTCAAGAAGATTCACGAAGTTCGGCAGCCTGTCTGTCCCGTTGGTAGGGCTCCAGTTCGATCTGTTTCACTGTGTCCTGAAGGTGGGCCCATTCCGTCGGAATAATCACTTCAAACTCAAGGCCGAATTGCTGCTCTCTGCTCCACCGGACAATCGCCGCCTGAATCTGAATTGGGGGTTTGTCCTCCATCGTCTTGATCTGGACCTCCAAAGAGGCTCCTGGCTGAACATCGATGGAACTTTCGATGCGACAACCCCTGGTGGAGAGGTCGGCGACGCGGCCCTCTCCGCCGACCATGCCGACGGAAGAAAACGAACTGCGAAATTTAACAGGAAACCGGAGGTTCTTTCGTTGTTCCATCATCACACCTTGCAAAACAGCGGGCTGCTACCCCTTTATATTCCCTATCGGGCGCAATTCCGCCACCTTTTTTGTAATTCCTGCACGATCGACCGATTCGACCACCTCAGATATATTCTTATAGGCCAGGCCTGCCTCTTCCGCGAGGCCCGACATCGATACGGCTTTAACCAGAATGCCGCGCTGTTTCATCTGTTCTTGTAGCTGTGCACCGCGAATGGTTTTTTTCGCTTGCGCGCGCGACATTGTTCGCCCGGCCCCGTGCATCGTCGATCCAAACGTGTCACGCACTGCCTGGTCAGTTCCCACCAACAAGTATGATCCGCTTTCCATCGAACCTCCGCAGATGACCGGCTGGCCTGTCTGTCGAAACATTTCTGGCAACTCAGGACTCCCAGGCCCAAATGCCCTGGTCGCTCCTTTGCGATGCACGACCAAATCCCCTTCCGGATACCGTTCAACCTTGGCAATATTATGCGCCACGTCATAGACCAACTCCATCCCCAATGATTCGGCAGACTGACCGAAGACTGTCGCGAAAGATTCGCGAATCTGGTGCGTGATAACTTGGCGATTGGCGAAGGCCGTGTTCGCGGCACAATTCATGGCCGAAAAATACTCCTGCCCCTCGGGAGATCGAAACGGTGCGCAGGCCAGTTGCTGATCCTGCACGGTG
Source organism: uncultured Nitrospira sp. (assembly GCA_964530675.1). GTDB lineage: Bacteria > Nitrospirota > Nitrospiria > Nitrospirales > Nitrospiraceae > Palsa-1315. The sequence continues at coordinate 9,490 of CAZGYZ010000007.1, forward strand.
ATGCCATAGCGGCGCATGGATTTCTCAAACCGCTTGAGATAGTCGCTCGCCACCTGATGGCCGAACCCGCGCGAACCGCAATGCACCATCACAACGATCTGCTCATTACCGGTAATGCCGAGTGCCGCTGCCGTGACCGGATCGAATATCCGTTCGTTCGAGACCACCTGGACTTCGAGATAGTGATTGCCAGATCCCAAGGTCCCCAGTTGATTGATACCTCGTTTAATCGCGTGGTCGGTGACGCTCGACGGATCGGTCCCTTCGATGCAGCCACCTTCTTCCATGCGGACAAGATCCCGATGCCACCCATAACCCCGTTCCACACACCACTTGGCCCCATGCGTCATGACCCGGCCAAACTCCTCCCCTGAGAGTCGAACAAATCCGCTCGCCCCGACACCGGCCGGAACCTTCCGAAAGAGTTCGGTCATAAGCCGCTCCAAGTGAGGCTGCACATCCGCCAGCGTTAAGTCCGTCCGAATCAACCGCATGCCACAGTTGATGTCATACCCCACACCGCCGGGAGAAATGACCCCGTCCTGCACATCGAACGCCGCGACACCTCCGATCGGAAATCCATAGCCCCAATGCCCGTCCGGCATACAGAGCGCATACCGGCTGATGCCGGGCAAGCAGGCGACATTCGTCACCTGATCGAAGACCCCGGAGTCCATGGCCTGAAGAATTCCCTTGGTTGCATAAATCCTGGCCGGCACTAGCATGCCAGGCTTTTCAGAGATGGGAATTTCCCAGATCTCGTCCGTAATCCGATTGACCGTCATGTCGGTGTTGAGGTTCATCTCAGGGATGGTTTGTCTGGTTCATTTGGTCTATTTAGTTTATTTGGTTTGTCTCATCTGTCTGGTCTCTGACGCAGCACTCAGCACTTCTCACATTCCTTCACACATCAAGCACCACGCGTACCTTCCAGCGATCGCCTACCTGCTTAAGTTCGTAGAGATGTTTTGTGACTCCTTTTACATCGGCATGGAGTTCCTGTGTCAGATAATCCACCGGCGCGCCGATCAGACGTGCATGCAGCAGCCAGACGTCCCCTTCCCGTGTCAGGGTGAGCGGCGCCTCCCGATAGACCACCCCAGCTGCGTCCTTCCAATAGACCACCTCCGACAACCAATCGAACAACAGCGCCGACGGATCGAGATCGCTTCGTTCAATCGCACGTTCCCACCCGCCGGATACCGTGGAAGGAGTTGCCATCGTTTCTAGAACGGCCTGTGTAGCGCCGCGAAAGACTTCCTCGACCGACTCCCCCTCGGCCTCGAAGCCGATATCGGCCAGGGCAATCTTTTCAAGAAAGCGAACGGTCCATGCCATAGATATCAGACCGTCGGCGTGGCACGTCGCGCTTTACGGATGAGAGACTGGAGCTGGCTGAGCCCGGGGAACGTATGTCCAAAGGGATTGGGAACTTTCCCTTTGAGCAACATCTTGATGCCCAGAGGCAGGATATGGAGCAGCCCACTCGGTGCGAATCCGACCACTTTCAACGGCATGATCGCTTCGTTCAAACGTCCCTGCTGCTCGACCAGATCAGTAAAGCCAAGAACGTGGCGCGCGCCGCCGGTCGTCGTCATGCCCCGTTCAAGTGAGGCCCGCCGCAACCGGATGATCGCCTCCATGGGTTTAACATCTTTCGGGCAGACCTCCACACAGAAATTACAGCGTGTGCAATCCCAAATCCCATCCTCGTCTTGGAGAGACGAAAGTCTAGCCCTTGTCGCTGAAGGAACTTCGCGTGGGTCGGAAAGGAAGCGATCGGCCTTCGCCAAGGCTGCCGGGCCGGCAAACCCCTTTGATACTTCATGCACAGTACAAGCTGCAACGCATGCGCCGCACATGATGCAGGCATCGACATTGTGAAACTGCGGATTGGCACGGCCTTGCGCCTGCGTTTGAACAGGCACGTCCTCATCTACAGGCCGAGCCCCCGGCACCAGCCATGGATGTACGTCGCGAATCTTCTCCCAAAACGACGCCATATCCACGACCAGGTCCTTGATCACCGGCAAGTTGCGGAGTGGCGCCACCGCGATGTGCCCATGCCGTTCAAGTTCTTTGCGGAGGGAGGTGCGGCAGGCCAGTTTCTCGCTGCCGTTGATCGTCATCGCACAGGAACCGCAAATCGCAGAGCGGCAGGAATAGCGAAGCGCCAAACTCCCGTCGCACTCCTGCTTGATGCGAATCAACGCATCGAGCACCGTCATTCCGCGTCCGACATCGAGACGATACTCATCCTCGTGAGGAGCGCGATCGACTTCGGGATTGAATCGTTGAATCGTGAAAGTGAGACGCATAGGAATCGCGTAAGAGGTGAGGGGTACGCCTGGTGTGGGGAAATATTCAAGAAAGAGGGAAACCTTTCAATTTCCCCTCACCCCTAATACCTCACCCTTTACCTACGTCAGTCTAACTCGAATCTCTTGGGAGAGTTCGTCAGATTGCGGCACCCGTCTTTCGTGACGAGGACCATGTCTTCGATGCGGACTGCGCCCAGGCCTGGATAGTAGAGGCCCGGCTCGACGGTGACGACGTGGCCTTCTTGGAGCAGAGACCCGGTGCGGCTGATGCGCGGCATTTCATGGATATCGAGTCCGACCCCGTGGCCGGTACCATGAAAGTAGCCCTGCATACGCCCATTCACCAAACCTGTCTGGTAACCGGCTTTCTCAAATCTTGCCAAGATCCGTTGATGAATCCTCTTTCCGTCCGCTCCATCTTTGACTTTCGTAATGGCCTCTTCCTGCGCATCGAGCACTGTCTGATACAGCCGCTTCAGCTCGAGACTCGTGATCCCCCGCACCACGGTTCTGGACATATCGGCGAAATACCGGTTGGTGGCCGAACGAGGAAACACATCGAAGATAATGCTGCGATGAGCCGGCAATGGCCCACTGCCTTCGTTGTGCGGATCACAGGCCTGCTCTCCTCCGGCAACGATGGTATGCTGGGCCACGCAGTCGCGCTCCATCAATGTCACATTGATCAATTTCTTCACCCGTTCCGACGTCAGTGGTATCCCATCGAACCACAGCTGATCCTTATTGATTGAAGCCTGACGCAGCAAATCGTGAGCGGCCGCGACCGCCTGTTCGGTCGCGCGTTGGGCTGCTTCGATATAACGGACTTCTTCGGCGGTCTTCACGACACGCTGTTCGTAGAATGGGTCCCGCTTCGGAAAGAGCTGATACCCCAAGGACTGGAACTTGAGGGCATGGCCAAAAGGAAAGTTTGCCGGGACCAGGATCTGCGTGATGCCGGCTTCTCTCAAGAGGATATGGACCACTTCGACCGTGCCTGGCTCGGCGATACCCTGTGTCTTGGCTCGCCCTTCAACCTCCGAATACGAGAGCACCCGATCGACGGACGATTGGCTCTTTGCCCGATCCATTTCAAGGTCGCTCATCACTAGAATTCGCTCCCCTTTAATTTCCAAATAGATAAAGGGGTCCGGCGCAATAAACTTCGTCGCGTAATAGAGATTGGCATCCGTCTCGCTGGCAGCGATAAAGACCGTGGCGCGTTGAGAGTGCGAAGTGGATGAGGCCATAGTAAATGTCGGCCGGAATCTAGCACGGGGGGGAAAGTCGGTCAAGGCGCGGATGGAACAGGCTCAGGCGTTGGTAGGGTACCCTTGTCATCAGCCTTCTCCTCGTCAGGCGTCATGAGATCGATCGGTAACATGAGCGTGTTCTTCAAAATGTCGAAGGCCAGTTGCGCCAAACCCGTCACGCCAGTGGCAAACGACTTCATGGGCAGGTAGGTGACCTCCGGATCCTCGATTGACCCTTTGACGGAAAACAGCGCAGTGGCAATGCCTTTGCGATCACCGGCAAAGAGCCGCCCGAAGAGCGGTATCGTTTTCAGGAATTGCGAATAGGATCCGAAGGGGCTGACGGCCCAGACCATGTCGATTTGATCCGTCGGCATATCATAGTTGCCGGCAGCGGTAATCTTGACGATCGGGCTATCGATGATCAGGTTCTCGGTCTCGAAGAGCCCGTTCCGCACGAGAACCTTCGCTGAAATCTTGTTATAGGGCAACCCGTCTTTCTCCAAATCTACTTTCCCTTGAAGCACGGCCGGGAGATTCAAAATGCTGATGATTTTCCAGACCGCCCGTTCCTCGGATTTGAAGATGCGACCATTTTCAAGCAAGACGTCCACCTTGCCGTCCAACGTAGGAGACAGCCCATGAGGATTCTTCCCATGTCCGCGAATCGTCCCCGTCACTCGAGCTTCACCTGTGATCACGCCGGCTTTCGGACCAAATAGTTTCAACACATCTTCCACCAACAAGCCCGTCGCGCGAACCGAGAGCTCAGCGTCGGCCGGCTGCTTATGCGGCAGTTGCACCACGATACGTCCGGCAACGTCTCCGTTGGATGATTGGCCGGATAGACGATCCAGATCAAGCACGCCGTCTTGAATGGTGATCCGGGCGGAGAGACTCCCAAACTTGAGATGCTTGTAATGGCCGCGTGCTATCGACGCGGTTGCCTGGACCTTGCTGGTGGCTGCAAGGGTTTCCAGAAACTCTCGGATCGGCGACCGTGGGCCTTTCGGAATAAGGAGATCGAGATCCATCTGATTGGAGTCAATCTTGGCAGTAATCACGGGTTTCCCCACCCAGTTGCGGATTGACCCTTCCAGCGCAACGTCACTGTCGAGCAAGCGAAGGGACAACCGCTTGATCTCCGCGCCATTCTTCACAAACCGGACCCGCAAATACAAATCCTGGATAGGTCCCTCGGTCCCCTTCACGTTCATCAGGCCGTTGGTCAATGCGAGCCACCCGGTGGTCTTCCAGGTTTTCCAATCGAGCCCCTTCCCCTTCATATCGAGCGACAATTCAACATTCCCAGCCTCAAACCCTCCCTTCGCAATCCATTCCGGCACGCGGGACAATGACAACGTGCCGGTTGAAAGCGCCGCGTCGATGGAGAACCGTTCACCCAGCTGAATCTTGCCTTTGACCGGAAGCCGAATCGGAGGCACACTCAGCTCAAGCCGATCCAGCAAGACGCCGGAGGCCTGGGGAATCATGCCCTCGAACTCCAAAGTCGCTTGGGCGCCGATCGGTTTTTCGACCAAATCGGGAAGCGTCACTTTCGATTCGGTCAGAACGACCTCACCCCGTATGTGCGGCGACACCGTCGGCCCGGTCAACACCACCGCGCCATTGACCAAGCCCTCGATCATCCCGGCTGGAATAGCGTTCGAGGGCAATAACTTCGCCATATGGCCCGCATCGCCATTGACTCGAATCAGGAAATCCTGAAACGCGCTGCCACTGCCCCCAGTGATACCCCCACTGAACTGCAGAGCCAGATCTCCTAAATGGCCTGTCACCTGATCGAATAGGGTTCCGCCATCAGATAACACGAACCGGCCCTGCAGCGCCGTCACCCGTTCGGGCAGCAATGGATTGGTCAGACTGACACGCTGAACGGTCACTTCCCCCCCGGCAAACGTGACGCCGCCCGGTTGATTGAGCGGGCCGACCATACGAAACGTGGGAACGGCATTGCCTTCGACCTCACGCGAGTCAGCCAACACCCGCGACAGCTGCTCCGAACTGACCGTCTTCGAAAGAAACTTCAACAGATCTGCGGCAGCCATCTCCCCAGTAATGTCCATTTCAAGCCAGGGGCCAGCCTCTAAAAATGAGACGAGCGCCTTACTCTCATTCATGTGGATCGTGCCATAGAGTCCGCTCAAATTCGACACCCGGAGACGTCCGGTTTCGATCAACACCACCGCAGCTAAATCCTTGGCAGGGATATGATCGCTTCCGATCAAGGCTTGTCCCTGTTTCACGCGAAACTCTCCTGTCAACGACAGCTGCGGCCCTGCCACCGACGATCCTGTGACAGTCGCCGAGACCACCTCCAATATCCCGTCGATCTCCCGATTCTGGATTATCGCTGGCAGCTGCGGATGCACCCACTCGGCCGCCACGGTCTCAAGCAACCGGCTCAACTGGATCGGAGCTGTCGAAAAGGTCAGCTCAAACGTGGGTTGAGGCGTCAGCAGACCGGAGAGGCTCGCTTGGCCTGTAAGCTTCAGTTGTTCGAGGTTTGCAGATAAACCGGACAAGACTACATCATAGCCTGCAACACCAGGCACAACCCGAACATGACTGTTCATATTGACGGCGCCCTGCAAATGCTGCGGAGCCGGACGCGGCCCGAAGAAATCCGCCATCCCTCGAAGATTCAGATTGGCAGCTTCGATGGTGCCTTCGAATTGGAGTATGGTTTGCCCTGCAGAGGAATCGCTGAGCGCTATCGTCTGCCGTTGGGCTATGCTGATCGTCCCTCCTAGAGAGAAGCCGGACAGGCTCTTGCCGTCCGCATAACCGGAAGAAATGTGTAAATCCGCCTGTCCCCGCTCCGCTCTGATGACCAGCGACGCCTCTACCGACTCCAGTGTCATCGATCGTGTCCCGTCCGGACTTGCGTCGTCGATGATGAGCAACTTCCCCTTCACCAGCGTCGCTTCCCGGATACGGAAAATCCGGCTGAGCGTCTGCACAGCGTCCTGATCGGCCGCTCCCCCCTGGACAACCTGATCGAGGAGGTTCCAGTGCCCGCTGCGATCGCGCCGAAGCGTTAATGTCGGTTCTTCGATAAGCAACCGCTTCCCCACCACCTGCTTGCGCAACAGCGGGAGAAACCGCAAGACCAAATCCAGCTTCTTAGCCGATAACAAGACGTCATCGGAATTCCGATCGTGAATCGTGACCTGCGTTAATTCCAATCGAAGACGAGGAAAGTCGCTAAGGACCAGCTTGATGCGATGGACGTCGATTTTGCGCCCGATACTCTGCTCCAGCTGCTGGAGGAAAAAATCTTTGATGTACTCGTCGTCAGTCAGGTAGGACAAGAACGTAAAGACACCGCCACCGCCGATCAACAGAATGACAATCAGAGCAACAACAACACGAGTTCGAACCACTCCTCCTCCCTGGATCGATCATCCTTGGTGGGTAACTGCATCATTTCTGCTGGTGCCGCATCTTACCGAATCACCTGCATGAAATCTACTAAGTCTGTGTCTTGACAGGGAATTCTCTACTTCCTACGTTCAACATTCAGCCGGATG
>CAZGYZ010000007.1:16717-19056 GCA_964530675.1 uncultured Nitrospira sp.
GGGGGCTAGGGATGGTTTTCGTCAGATCGATCACGAGTTCGTCATTCGTGTTGGCTAACAACGTGTCCCAGAGGCTGTGCCGTTGTGTGATGGTCGCTACCCCTGGCTCGAAGAACAAGTCGAATCCTTTGGCGGCCGTCGGTCGCATGGGATAGCGCCGATCGTAGATCATCCCATAGGTCGGAATGCCGTAGACGACCTGCCAATTCCCCAAAATGAAATGCAACTCAGTGCCGTGGACATATAATCCGCCCGTGGTGATGATTCGCTTGACGGACGTTTGTGGTTCACTCAGATAAAACGTCACGCGTTCTTCCGGCTTAGCTGCGGCAAAGGCCTCTGCGATCTGCCGAGACAAGAGAGCCAGTTCATCCTGACGAAACGCCGGCATCAGCGGCGCTTCGCCCTGCAGCCATTTCTGTAGCCAGATCCGATGTTCTTTGACCGAGATGCCTCCAAGGATGCGAGCAACCTCCTCGGCACCCATCGCCTTCGGATGCGCGTGTGCGCTGGGAGGCCACTCCGGCAGGACGGCATCATCGACTTCCAGCCGAACATAATTCACCGGATCTTCATAGACCGCACGATAGGGTACGATAGGAATGGCGCAGCCGGACACGAACAGACAGGTTGAGGCTAAGGCTGAGGCTAAGCACATCTTGAAAACGAGCATTCTCGACCTCAACCTTAGCCTTCTGACACCGTGACCGTCATCTCGACTCGTTCGAGAGGGTTGTCCCGGCCGTCCCGCTTCATGCCGACCACCTTGTCCGCCACGTCCATTCCGCTGACTACTTCACCGAACGCCGTGTACTGCCAATCGAGAAAATTTGCGTCTGCAACGCAGATAAAAAACTGCGAGCCGGCGCTGTCCGGGTCGTTCGAACGCGCCATGGAGACCACCCCGCGCTTGTGCGGCTTGCTGTTGAACTCGGCCTTAACCTTGTGCCCCGGCCCCCCCATGCCGTGCGACGCACGGTCAGAATTCTTGCTGTTGGGGTCGCCACCCTGAATCATGAAGCCGGGAATGACCCGATGAAATGTTGTGCCGTTATAGAAACCTTCCTGGGCCAACTTTGTAAAGTTCTTTACATGCCCCGGCGCCACATCATGAAAAAAACTCAGGACGATCTCGCCCAGATGGCTCCCCTTGTTACTGACGGAAATGGTGGCTCGTGTTTTTTCTGTCGGCTCTGACATCGTCTCTGCCCTTTCTTGGTTAGCGAAAATTGAAGGGCGCCGGAGCCTGCCCTCCTTCAAGACCCTGATTGATAGGATTCCACGTCCGCCCGTCATCGTCGCTTCGGAATGCCCCGTCGCTTGTGCCGGCATAGAGCACTCCGGCGCCGGACTCGATCAACACTTGGATAGCCATGCTCGTCAACCCATTGTTGAGCGGTAGCCATTGTCTTCCTTTGTCGGTCGTTTTGAAAATGCCGTGCCCCGTCGCCACAAAAAGCCCACGGCTATTGAACAGAATCCCTCGAATCGAATCATTCGGGAGCGCCCGGCTGATGGGCCGCCAGGTTGTTCCTCCATCGGCGCTGGAAAAAACACCTCCATCGAACGTGCCGGCATAGATGCCACCCTCCGGATCGATCGTCAACACACGAATAAAGCTTTCCATCATGCCTTCATGATCTTTGAGCCCATGCTGCTGACGCACCCACCCGGTCGATTGAGCCTTAAATCGCAGGATCCCTTTCCCTGAAGTGCCGGCGAACAGCGTCCCGTCGGATGAGAGCGCCAATGCATGGACGAGTATGTCGTCCAAACCGGTGGTAACGACCGACCAGCGGTCGGCAGCCAGTCGATAGACCCCGTCGCTCGTGCCCGCGTATACCCCATCACTCACGGCAAGAAGAGCTTTGATTTCCAGGCGCTTCAGCCCATTATTTATCGCCTGCCAGCTCTTCCCTTGATCGCGGGAACGAAAAACCCCCCCACGGAAAGTTCCGGCATAGATCGCGCCGTCTTTACCCGTGGTGAGAGTCAGAATAAACGGATCGGTCACACCCTGGCCAGACTTTGCCCAGTTGATGCCGCGATCCTCACTACGAAACAGACCGAGACCAAAGGAGCCTGCATAGAGCAGATCGCTCCCGATAGAGGTAAGCGCCTGAATGCTCGCGGCCTGCTGACCGAAGGAGCTGTATTGAGGCTGGTCCCCATGGCCTGGAGCTTGCTGCGGTGATGGGGGAACCGGCGAGGGCGCCTGAGTAGCAGCCCCCAATATCCCGCCAACACTCCATATACTCAGCGCAAGAACTATCGGTATTATCCAAGCCCAAATCTTCATTTATCCCATTACCCCGCTACCCCCTTTGCCTCCTGCCCCG
>CAZGYZ010000007.1:19156-24425 GCA_964530675.1 uncultured Nitrospira sp.
ATACGTGCGCCAAGAATTCCAATCTCATACAACACCATCAACGGTACCGCCATCAAGAGCATAGTAAAGAGGGTTGCATCCGGCGTGACGACGGCTGACAGGATCAACGAAGCCACGATCGCGTGCTTCCGATACTTCGATAACTGCTGGGCCGAAACTACACCAACCCGCGCCAGGATAGTGAGTACCAGCGGCAATTCGAACGCGCAGCCGAATATCAGGAGAAATTTGACGTTGAAATCGATGTAGGTGCCGACGCTCAATTCCGGAGTGATGTCATGATCCATCCCGAAGCTGACGAAGAAATTGATGACCAGCGGGAGAATCACGAGATTGCAAAAGGTCAAACCGAAGGCGAAGAGCGCTCCTGCCAATGCAAACAGCGGAATACCCCAACGTTGCTCCTTGGGAAGCAGCGCTGGTTCAATAAACTTCCAACACTGATAGAAGATGACCGGCAGACTCGCCAGGATCGCCGCAAGAAAGGACACTTTGATCGAGGCGAACAACGCTTCCGTCGGTCCGTAGAACACCAACTGGTTGGGAAACGGACGATTCAACCATGCGACCATTTCGCCGGCAAAGGTGAAAGACACCATCAGGGCCACCAGGATCGTGGCCCCGATGATGATCAGACGCTTCTTGACGGTCTGGATATGTGCGGCAAGGGGGTTGAGAATCTGTGCCATGACTCTGGTCCCGGTTACTGGTGGACACCAGCCCCATGACGAGGCCTCTCACTGTGGAGCGACCTGCAGCTCGTGGTCTCGCCAGACACGAATCATCTGGGCCATCTTGTCTTTCTTCACCAGCTTCTCTTTGTGCAAATCCTTCATGGCCAGCTCTTCGGCCGGAGTCAGGACATGGCGTTTCTGCAATTGGAGCAATTCCACGTCCAGCCGGCGATGAGCTTCTTCCAGTACACGGAATTCGTGACTGGATTGGCGCAGTTGTTCCGTAATCATCGCAACCATACTGTCTGTCAGCATGTCGCACCTCCTGGCTATGAGATTATTGCAGCGGCCTGATACGTCCTCCCTCGTGACTGACTTCGCACGTCAATGGAGCCGACCCCGACACAATCGGGTCCAGTTCCATCAATAACGCATCTTCAATGGGGTTGGTATAGTACATCGGTCGGGTCGTCACGTCGCGAAACCCAAGCCTTCGATAGAGTGCATGAGCAGCATGGTTCGAGGCCCGCACCTCAAGCACGGCGCGCATCGCTGCCTGTGCCAGCCCCACCTCCAGAGCCTGTGTGACCAAGGCCCTGGCGATACCCTTGTGCTGCATCGACTCGATGACCGCCAGGTTCATCAGCCGTACTTCCTCAAAGACAACCCAGAAACAGAGGTACCCGATAATCGAGACGGAACCAACTTCGTCAGGCAGTATCCGCTTTGCCACCAGAAAATTTGCAAAGGGATTGCCGCTCAGTTCCGCCTCCAGCATTCTGCGCGTCCAGGGGGCCGAGAAGCAAGCTTCTTCGATCTTCAGAATATCCGGCAGCGCCTCGACGGTCGCCGGCTCGATCACCCACTCGGCCATCACCACCCCCCTGGTAAGATAAGGTTTAGGCTGAGATGAAGAAAGGCGGATCTTCACTCAACCTTGACCTCATGCGCCGTCGCTCGTCCCGCCCGTGCCTCTCTCTCTTGTAACCCGAGCCCTCGCCGACGGAACCCGAACCGCAGCCCGGCGCGCGTTTACTTTTCTTGCGATCCGTTCCTGACGAAGGGCCACCGGCGACAGACCGCCGGACTCCTCGTACTTCAATTCTGCAGCGGTCCGCTGTATATACAGCGGACCGATGCCGGTTCCTGCATGCTCACCTCGGCGGAGCCGCTCGATCCCCGCCAGCCCAATCGAGACGGCCGAGGGCCTCATGGCAGAGTCTGAGGTCTCCGTCATCGTGACGGCAGGGGGAATCGACGCGCGAATGGCCGAGGCCTCGACTGTCCAGCCTTCGCCGAATACGAGGACCGGTCCTGTGAGGCTGTTCCCCAGCATAACGGGCGTGCCTACCTGTTCCGATACAACTCGCTCCAACCGATCATCGCCAGTCCAGCGAAACAGCGCCCAGTAGAGTTCCCCGCGCCGGCTATTGAGAATGGGGCAGAGTAGATCCGGGGTTCCTCTCAGGTTCCAGGCCAGCCCTTCTAGAGTCGGCACCACCGCCAAGGGAAGTTGACTGATCGTCCGGAATCCGAGAAGCGTGGCCAGCCCGACGCGCAGTCCGGTGAATGACCCGGGACCGATCGATACCACCAGACCATCTAGCTGTTTGAGCGTCAGACCCGTCTCACAAAACAACCGATCGATCATCGGCAACAACAGCTTGGCATGTGATCCGTCCGCATCCTGGTCATGCCGGGCAAGCACGCGCGACCCATCGAGGATCGCCACGCTCTGCCACGAAGTGGCCGTCTCTACAGCTAAAACTTTCATTGGGGTGAGGCCTGTGCAAGATCAGCAGCGCTCAACGGGATATTCGGTATCATTTCGTGGAACGTCACCTGCACGCTCCCCTGCCCCTTTCCATCTTCCAATAAGATCTTAAACGGCCTCACCAACTGCTTATCACCGGCGCCTGAGACCGCCTCCGACTCGCCGATTGCACGGAAGTCCTCGTACTGAATAGTCGCTTCCACCGCACCGGATTCTGTGAGCCGATCCTCCTGAACGACATGCAATGTCTGCCGCTCAAACCACAACCGCCGTCGCATGAGCTGCGCCCCGTTGGAAGACGGCCCAAAAACCTCCAGCCGGTAGCGGTCCTCCTCTTCCGAAAGGGCAACTGTCTCATTTTTCGCAATCGCGCCGGTACCCAACAGCCCCCCCATCGCCCACACACTCAATTGAAACGGCCGAGCGAGCTTTCCCATCTCGCTCATATCTGATGGACTGCCGGACAGGACACGGCCCATCGTCGGCAATCGCAGCCTGAACTGGTCCTCTGTCTGCACAAATTCAAAGAGTTCGCCGCCGACCGCGGTAAACCCGCGCAGGCGCATGGCATTCGGACGACGAAAGTACAACGCCCCCTCAACCCGTGACGCGATAGGAATGATCCCTCCCCGCACCTTCGCGCTGAAAAGACCTTTCATTGTCCGGATCGCCGCTTTCTGCTGACTCAGCAAAGCCGTCAACTCCTCCGCCGTCGCCTTCTTGAGCTGGACTTCCTCGCGCGGCGCAAACAGCGCACAACCGGCAAGAAGCACGAATGTGAAATTCAAAATGATGAATGCAAAATGGCAGCGACTCCCCATTTTGAATTTTGCATTTATCACTTTGCACTCATGCCAATACGACATCCAACGCCTCTCCCACTTCCCTAATCCCGATCAATTCAATCCCGTCGATGGGGTCGAGCTTGGCCAAGTTCCGTTCCGGCAACAGACAGCGTTTGAACCCCATCTTTGCCGCTTCACGAATCCTCATCTCAGCCTGGCTGATGGCCCGCACTTCACCGCCAAGCCCCACTTCACCTAACACCAACAGTCCCGGTTCAATTGGCACTTCGCGCAAACTCGATGTGACCGCCGCCACAATGCCCAAATCGATGGCCGGCTCATCAATATGCATCCCGCCGACGACGTTCACATAGACATCTTGTCCGGACAGATGCATCCCCAGTCGCTTCTCCATCACCGCGAGCAGCAGCGAAACCCGATTCTGTTCCACACCGTTCGCCATCCGTTTCGGCATCGCATAACTCGTGGACGAGACCAATGCCTGTAGTTCAACTAAAATCGGCCGCGATCCTTCGAGACTGGATACCACCACCGATCCCGTCGTGCGCTGAGACCGCTCTGCAAGAAATAACTCAGAGGGATTACTGACTTCCTCCAGCCCGGAATCCTTCATTTCGAACACACCAATCTCGTTGGTCGAGCCAAAGCGATTTTTCACCGCGCGAAGAATACGAAAACTGTGACCCTTGTCTCCTTCAAAATAGAGCACCGTATCGACGATATGTTCCAGCAGCCGCGGTCCGGCGATCGCGCCTTCTTTGGTGACATGACCGATAATGAAAACCGGCACGCTGCTGCGTTTCGCGTACCACATCAATTGGCCCGCCACTTCCTGCACTTGGCTGATGCTGCCCGGCGCGGAAGTGATCTGTTCGGTGTAGACCGTTTGGATTGAATCGACGACCATCGCGGCCGGCTGGATCTCCTGCGCCGCCTTGAGAATTTGCTCGAGGGAGGTTTCTGCAAGGATTAGCAAATTCGGATGCTCGATGCCAAGCCGCTGCCCCCGCATCTTGATCTGCCTCGGAGATTCCTCCCCAGAGACATACAACACCGGCTCTTTCTTAGAAGAGAGGCGTGGAAGCGCCTGGAGTAATAGGGTCGTCTTCCCAATCCCCGGATCGCCGCCGATCAGGATCACCGAACCGGGAATGACTCCTCCACCCAACACCCGGTCGAATTCGCCGATCTGCGTCAGCCGCCGGTCCTCACCGACCACTTCGATCTCGGCAATCGGCGTAGCCTTGGCCTGCGCCATCTTCATCGCAGCAGGCCGACCCTTCCCAGTCGGCGCCTGCCGTTCCTCTTTCATAGTATTCCAGCCGCTGCAATCAGGGCAGCGGCCTAACCATCGTGGCGACTGATGGCCGCAAGCTTGGCAGGAAAAACTCGTCTTCGCCCGCATCAGGAAAAGCCTCAAGAAGATAGAAGTCTGAGGGTCATATTAAAGGATAGGGAAGATGAATGGAAGGCGGAGCCGAACCCCTATGCCACGGCCTGCTCCAACGCGCGCGGATCCTCCATCCGGAGGAATGAGATGGGGACATCTACCCCGCCCACCGTAGATGGGTTAGGCTTCACGGTTGAGCACACTTGATAGCACATACACGGTTCAGTTGCCGCCTACGCTCGGTTATGGCAAGGCGTTTAGCGTGCCTTTCTCCGTAGCTCGAAATGAAGAATTTTCGCTGATGTCTGACACCATGCTCATTGGCCCAGGAGGCAAGCCAGAATACTTGACGGCGCCCGGTATTAGGATTGGCGACCACTTCATAACGGCCGACGCCAGGAATACCCGATGTATTGTTCCTCCGAAGGCGGGTGCGGACCCAGACGTGATGTTTAAACGGCGAGTGCTGAAGAAGAAGCCCGTTTCGATATTCACGCGCAGCCTTCAATGCTTTGCGCTTTCCACCATGAACTGAATCGGAGAATGTTTTGACGGTAATCCCATTCCACCGTTGCACCGTGACTCGCCACGCATGGGTTCGGCTTGCCTCGTGGTCGACGCGGAC
>CAZGYZ010000008.1:0-22028 GCA_964530675.1 uncultured Nitrospira sp.
TTAGGGCGCGCGTTCCGGGAGCACGGACCAACGTGGGTGTCCTTCCATCCCCTTTGTCGTGTGCGTTCTGCGAGCAAGAAGGGCACATGGCCGCTCCCCTCACTGAGGTCGAGGCTAAGATTGAAGCCCAGATGAGGGCGGTTAGATCCTCCTTCAGCTTCAACCCTTAACCTTCAGCCTTCTCCAAACTGGCAGCTTTTTGTGGCATCCTGCTATGATCCGGTTCCCAGATTAGGAGTAAGCACCTGTGACCGAGCGACGCCCCACCCTCTACCTCTCACGCCTTCTCCCCGATCCCGTCATGGCCATTGTACGGGAGCGGTTCCAGTTGGTGCAGGAACCGCTCGATGCATTACCTGCTCCGTCGGCGCTTCGTGAGGGACTCTGCCAAGCCGACGCCGCGATCGTGACCCTGGGCGATAAGATCGGCACCGAAACCATTCATGCAGCCACCCGGCTAAAAATTCTGGCGAACTATGCCGTCGGGTACAACAACATCGATCTAGCTACCGCGCAAGCGCGTGGTCTGATCGTCACGAATACTCCGGACGTTTTGACGGATGCCACCGCAGACCTGACTTGGGCGTTGATCCTGGCGACGGCCCGCCGCATCGTCGAAGGCGATGCCCTCGTTCGATCCGGCAGTTGGACCGGGTGGGGTCCAACACAGCTCTTGGGAACGGAAGTCTCAGGCAAGATACTGGGGATTATCGGCATGGGACGGATCGGACAAGCGGTGGCCCAACGCGCGGTAGGATTTCGCATGCAAGTGCACTATCACACGCGCCAATTCATGACTACCGCGTCTCTTCCCCGTGAGTGGGAGTACCGATCGTTGCAAGATCTTCTTGGTGAAGCCGATATCACGACGATCCATGTGCCTCTTACACCGGCCACCCACCATTTGATCGGCACGCGTGAATTGTCATGGATGAAACCCAACGCTTTCGTCATCAATACGGCTCGAGGTCCGATCCTCGATGAAGGAGCGTTGGTCAACGCCCTCAAGACTGGAATTATCGCGGGGGCAGGACTCGACGTCTATGAACAGGAGCCGGCCATCCATCCAGCGTTGGCGGAGCTGAAGCAGGTGGTGCTGCTTCCTCATCTAGGATCTGCCACCCTGCAGGCGAGAGTTCAGATGGGACTGGTCTGTTTGAGAAATATTGAAGCCGTCTTAACTGGGCGCCAGGCGCCGAACCAAATTACCTAGGCTGGTTTATTTGGTTTGTCTGGTTCATTTGGTTCATTTGGTTAGTTTCGTTCAACCAAAAAAACTAAACAAACCAAACAAACCAAGAACCTGCTAGTTCCCGTAGCGTAGCGTGGGGGCTGACCCAGAGGAGGCTCTTTGTATGCGAGCCAATTCGAGCCGTTGCGGTACGTCATGGAAGGTCGGAATCGATTCATAAATTTCAGCAGCCCGACTCCACTGTTCTTGGGCTTCGTAGAGTAGGCCGAGCTCATAGCGAATGGCTTGCGCCTTGGTCCCTTGGCACTTCGGATCTTTCAGCAACTGTTCGAGCTGTGCACTCGCCGACTGGCCTTTCCCCTGTTCTTTCAAACAAATCGCAGTCATGAGACAAGAGTCCAGAAAAAAGTCCTGGTCCTTCATCGAAAGACCAAATTCTTCCTTCGCTTCATCCAACAGTCCCATGTTCTTGTAAGCCACTCCCAGCATGTAGTGAGTCTCCGGGCTAATCCCATCCACGGGTAAAGCAGAGACCGGCGTCTCGACAGCAGGGATCACCACGTGGGGTTTCGGCGAAAATACCACGGCCCATT
Organism: uncultured Nitrospira sp.; assembly: GCA_964530675.1. GTDB lineage: Bacteria > Nitrospirota > Nitrospiria > Nitrospirales > Nitrospiraceae > Palsa-1315. The sequence continues at coordinate 1,786 of CAZGYZ010000008.1, forward strand.
TGGCAATCAACGGACTCGCCGGAGCTAGTTCTTTGACTTTTGCATAGAGACTTGCTGGTTGATTCGGATGCTCATCATTTGGATGAACCAGGAGCAATTCGAGGGCGCGGGAATATTGCAAGGCTGCGCCGGCGGTGTCGCCCTTGGCCTCGAGCAGAGAGCCGAACAATTCTCGGGCCTCTGCATGATCAGGCTGCCCTGAAACCAAGCGACTGAGCCATTCTTCGGCCTCAGCTTGCTGGCCGGCCTTCAAATAGACCTGGAACTGCTCGCTCGTTGAGAGGACAAGCGGAGCGGAAGCGATCGGGACTGCCGCCTTCAATGCCGGCACCCATAGCTGGTCCGGCTCGGGAATAGACCACGAGAATTCACTGCTTCTCGTGATCGGTTTGGGTTCTGCAAACACTGGCGACGGCTCGGCGACTGAGATTTCCCTATCTTCTTGTAGCGGGGTGACCTTGGGGGCCAACATCCAGGGATCGTCCGGTTCCGTTCCAGTCCATAAAACATTTGGCTCGCTCTGCGGCACCGAAGTGGCTGTCCCTGCCGAAGCCTGAGGCTCCGCCGTCGCGGGCGATTCAACGGAACTCTCACCCCTCATCAGCGCAGAGAGTTTCCAGATAATGGGATTGTCTGGAGCGAGCGACTTGACCTTCTCAAATATTTCTTCGTGAAGAGTGGGCATGCCTGGCTCTGGATGTTGAAGCAGCAGCTCGATCGCTTTCCCATACTGAAACACAGCGTTGCCGATGTCGCCTTTCTCTTCGTAGAGCTCGCCATAAAGCTCAATGATTGCAATCGATAGCGGTTCGACCGCCAAAATTTCTGTAATCAGCGATTCTGCCTTCACATAATCTTGTGCCCGTAAGGCCGCCCCTGCAAGATAGCGATACTCGCCGAGCGCTACCTGAAGGTCTCCACGTTGTAGATGCAACTTAGCCAGCAATTGACAAACCTCCGGATTGCCCGGCTCTTTGGTCAGCAACTGATTGAGAATAGCCTCGGCTCCGGTAAATTGTTTGTCTTCGATACGACGAGTGGCTTCTGAGAGCAGATTGGGTGGTTCGACGTTCTTGGCCGGGCTTTTTGCAGAGCGGGGTTCCACCTTTGAGGCAGAGCTATGACTCCCACCGGTCTTTTTAAATTGTTCGATAAATTGGGCTGCCTCACTATTGGCAGGATCGATCTTCAAGACAGCTTGATATGCATCCTTCGCCTCAGCATAGCGCTGTTGCGCCGACCGCTCCCGCCCTAACTGCAAATAGACAGTCGTGGCTTCGCCCTGCAAATTTTCTTGCATGCATAATTCTGCCACCCGCTGCTGGGCGTCAAGATTCAAGGGATCCTGGCTGACGATCTTCTTGTAGATGTCCAGCGCGGCTTTGCTTTTTCCTGCTTTGATGTAGTGTTTGCCAAGGGTGAGATAATCTTGGACCGCGCTACTCAGCAGACCACGTTCAACATTGAGATCTCCCAGATACCGGAATACGTCATATTGTGAAGGGTCGAGCTTTAAAATCTTCTTGTACGTAGCGATTGCCTTGAGGGTGGCCCCTTCGGCACGAAAGGCACTGGCCGCTTGCATAAAAGCCGTCACGGCATCGTTCGTGGCGTTACGTTTGAGGTGTAACTCCCCAATTGAATTGAAGATACTCCCATCGCCGGGCGACTCGGTCGAGAGCTTCTTCCATTCAGCGATCGCGGCGTCGAATTGACCCCGTGACGCAAAGAGCTGCGCATTCTTCAAAACACTGCTACGGTCGATTGGCAAATCAGACCTCCCCTAACCCACATTATTTATAATGGTTCTGCTGCAAGCGCATATACGCTGCTACGCAGGCAGTCTGGCGTCCATCCCTCACCGTCCCCCATAATATGGGGGACGGATGGGAGGGGGATAATGAACCTTCATGAATAATGCGGGCTAACGATGAAACGCTAACAGTGTCGATGGATGTTGTCAACGAAATGGGGCATTTAGCCCGCGTTATTTGCGCAAGACGGGCGGGTGAGACGTGAGAGAGAATGTTGAATGGTCAATGGTAGATGGTTGGAACCGGATTCGATCCGATGATTTCCGGACATTGACCATTGACCATTTGTCAGATCTCGTCAGCCTTCAAGTCGCGCCTTTCCCGCCTGTCTCGCGTCAGTCGGGCACCGACGAATTCACCAGAAACAGGAAGGCCTGCCCGGAGAAAATAGGCAGGCCTCCCTGTGACACAATATGGGGAAACAAATATATCAAGACTCGGCGACGGCCGCCTTCAAGACATTCGAAGCCTGAGGCCCCTTTGCCCCTTGCACGACCTCAAACTCGACGTTTTCTCCTTCTTTCAAACTCTTGAATCCTTCTCCTTGTAATGCAGAATAATGTACGAAGACATCGTCTCCGCTCTCAAGACGAATGAACCCAAATCCCTTGCGATCATTGAACCACTTGACCGTACCTTTCGTCTTCACAGAAACCCCCTTTCCTCAACAGCCACGCCTAGTTACGTGGCTGGTTCCGGAACCCAGCTGGCGACGCATAGAATGAATAGAAATCAACAGGAAGAAGAACAGGTTGAAACGACGGGTTCATTGGAAAGACAGAATCGACCACAAAGCCCATCTCGGGTTAAACACGCGCAGCATGTACCATGTCATTTCAAATCTTGTCAAGCCATTCTTTGGCCAGAGGCTTTCCGAGAGTGTGATGGAAGTGTGGTAGACAACCCTCTCCCGCTCGCCTATATATAGAGTTACACCACGTGAGAGGCGTGATTTATCCAATGTTTCTACGAACGCTGCTGGATCGCTACATCTTCACGGAACTCCTTTCTCCCTTTAGTGTCAGCCTCGGGGCGCTCTGTTTCGTGATGCTCACGCGCGAACTCCTGCGTTTGGTGGAATTGCTGGTCTCCAAGGGCGTTGGGATCCTGGCGGTCTTGGAAGTCTTTGCTCATCTGATGCCGTCGTTTCTCGTATTGACCCTCCCGATCGCTGGAATCATCGCTTCAATCACCGCCTTCGGACGGTTGTCTTTCGATAAAGAATTGGTGGCGATGCAGACTGCGGGCCTGAGCCTCATGCGGCTGGCTCGCCCTGTGCTGCTCTTTGCCTTGCTCGTGTTCGGATTGACCCTGTGGTTGGCGCAGTGGGGCCAACCCTGGAGCTCCGTCAACCTCAAAAAAGTGGCGCTGAATCTCCTGCGGGATCAGCTGGTACTGGCGCTGGAGCGGGGAACATTTAACGAGCCCATCCCTAAGATGATGATCTACGTACCGGATGGGAGTCCCGGACAGGCCTCGACCGGTATCTTTGTCTCCGACGAGCGAAATGCGGACGATCCCCGCATCATCGTGGCCCAACAGTTCGAGGTGATGATGGACCCTGCGACCGATCAAGTCGCCTTACGCCTGCAGCATGGGGTCATTCATAGCCGACCGAATCAGGCCGATCAATACGAGCAAGCCTCCTTCGCCAGTTACGATCTCAAGCTCTCACTCAAGCAAAGCGGTTACACAGCCTCCGAGGAACGTCCGTCGTACGACACCATAATCTCGCAGCTCACGCAATCCCAATGGCGAGATCCATCGGCGCTCCGGCGTTTGATGGAGTACTACAAAGATCTGGCCTTTCCCACCGCCTCGCTCGTACTCTGTCTGTTGGGCGTCCCTGTCGGCATCGCCTCGAAACGATCTGGCCGAGTCGGCGGATTTGCGGTCGGCGTGTTCGTCATCATCGTCTACTACATGCTGAACGTCGGGTGTGAATTCCTGGTCACGACGGCAAACCTGCCTCCCTTTGCCGGAGCCTGGATCCCGAACGGCCTGTTTGCTCTTGCCACAATCGTGTGGTTTTACATAATGAGCCGCCGATAGTCCCATGCCCATTCTCTTTCGCTATCTCTTTCGTGAGTACGCAAAAATCTTCATGATGTGTTTCAGCGGGCTGATGACGGTGTACCTCGTCATTGACTTCTTTGAGAAAGTACGCCGTTTCTTACGCTACGACGCCGTCTGGCTCGATGTCCTGACCTATTTCCTACTCAAGGTTCCTGCAATCTCTTTCCAAATCGCGCCGCTGGCCATCCTGATGGCAACATTGCTGACGTTTGGATTGCTCTCCCGCGGCCATGAAATCACGGCCATGCGCAGTTGCGGCATCAGTTTGCTCTGGGTTACCTCTCCTTTTATTGTCTTTGCCACAGCGATTTCTCTCGTGCTCTTGCTCTTCAGTTCGACCGTCATCCCCTGGGCCGCGAACAAGTCCGAAGAGATTAGGACCACCCGCATCGAGAAAAAACCGCCTGTCGCCGCCGTGAGGCTCAGTCAACCCTGGACAAGAGTGGGAGCTGACAGCCTCATGCATGTCACGAGCGTCTCTGTTGGCGGAGAACTCCTAGGTGGCGTGCGGCTCTTTCAGTTCGATCGCGATTTCCAAATGACCGGCATGACTGAAGCCGCCGAAGCCCGCTATAGCGACTCCAGATGGACGCTATTCCAGGGACAACACCGGCGATTTTCCCCCGATGGAACCGTTTCGACCACCGTATTCGACCGCCAAGCCAGCGGACTCACCCTTATTCCCGATGATTTCACCACATGGCTCGCCGGCGACTCTGAGCTGATGACGTTCCATGATATCCGGGCCTATTCCAGACGCAGGGATCAGGAAGGCGCACAAGCCTCACGGCTCAAGACAGACTATTACGGTCGGATCGCCTTCCCCTTCGTCACCGTAATCATGGTCCTGGTCGGCATTGCACTGAGTCTTCGCCGAAGCGGAGCCAGAGGCAGCGGCATGGCGATGGGCATTGGGCAAGCGCTCGCCGTCGGCTTCTGTTTTTGGACAATGCACTCCATCGCGATCGCGCTCGGCCGTGGCGGGGCCTTAACGCCTCTGATCGCCGCCTGGATGGGGAATATTCTCTTCTTGAGTTTCGGCCTCTATCTGATGTTTAAGGTACGGTATTAGCGCGAGACGAGCACAGCAGGCTGAAGGTTAGGATTAGGCTGAAGACTGAAGGGCTCGGACTCCGACCTTCAGCCTTCCCAGCTTCAGCCTATCTTGCCTATCTCGCGGCTGGTTGACTCACCCAGACGCTTCCGGTAAGTAGAAGCAAGGGCGTTACCAAAGGATCGTAAGAAAATGCGGGCACGTGTCGTCGTCACAGGGCTGGGGGTCGTCTCTCCGATCGGTATCGGAATCAGCGATTTTTGGAAAGCCGCCCTCGCCGGCCAATCCGGTATCTCGGCCATTTCATCGTTCGACCCCTTTCCCATCGAGGGCTATCGCTCCAAGGTTGCAGGTCAGGTGCGCGACTTTGCAGTCGAACGGTTTATCGATTCAGTCCATGGTGAACGCGTGGACCGCTACGCCCAGTTTGGTCTCGTGGCTGCAAAAGAAGCGCTGGCTGACTCGGGTCTCCGGATGGCGAAGGAGAACCCTCACCGCATCGGAGTCATCGTGGGAGCCGGCATGGGCGGGATGGTCATGGGCGAACGTGAGATCACGCAGCTCTACCAGCAGCAGAAACCCCATCGCGTCCATCCAAACTTTATTCCCGTCATCACGCTCAATTCGGCCTCCGGCATTATCGCAATGGCCTACGGCGCCAAAGGCCCGAACCTGACCATTTCGACTGCCTGCTCCTCCAGCGCTCATGCGCTCGGACAAGCCCTCCACTGTATCCGCGAGGGCCGTGCCGATGTCGTGATCGCTGTAGGAGCTGACGCCAGCATTACTCCGCTCGTCTTCGCCGGGTTTTGCTCCCTGCGCGCTCTCTCATCAAAATATAATGATAACCCAGAAAAGGCTTCTCGGCCCTTCGATCGGCTGCGCGACGGGTTTGTAATGGGAGAAGGCGCCGGAGCGCTCATCTTGGAATCGGCCGCGCATGCCAAGAAACGCAAGGCGAGAGTCTATGCCGAAATTGCCGGCTACGCCGCTACGAGCGAGGCCTATCACATGGTCATCCCTCGTGAAGATGGCCTGGAAGTGGCCAATACCATGAAGCTGGCCTTGGCGGACGCAGGCCTGGCCCCGGCACAGGTGGATTACATCAATGCTCACGCGACGTCGACAACCATTGGTGACGCTGTCGAAGTCAAGGCGATCAGACAACTATTCAAGTCACGCGCGGACAAAATTACGATCAGCGCCACCAAGTCGCTGATCGGCCATACGCTTGGCGCCGCCGGCGCCATCGGCGGCATCGCCTCGGTGCTGGCCCTCTATACGGGCAAGATTCATCCGACCGCCAACTACGATGATCCGGATCCGGCTTGCGCCTTGGCAGGACTCTCCCGATCGGCGCAGGAGCGTCGCGTAAAAGTGGCCCTGCTGAACGCCTTCGGATTTGGCAGCAACAACGCCGCTGTGGTATTCAAACAGGCGGCGGCAGAAGGCCGAAGGTCGAAAGGCTGAAGGGGCGAAGGTCTGGGATTGAAGTTCCGAACACTTCAGCCTTCCTACCCTGTCACTATTCACAGTTAACGGCGGAGAACATCGATCGATGGCAACTGACCCGACCATATCGTTAAAAATCCGTACCGCCCTGGCTGAGTATCTGAAACGCGATCCGGACCGCATATTGGTCACACAAGATCTGCGTGACGATTTAGGTCTCGACTCTATGGCGGTGATCGAACTGCTGTACCGCATCGAAGAAGCCTTCGATCTCCAGATTCCAGATCAAGACTTGGTGGGGTTGGCGACTGTCGGCCATGTCGTAATTTATGTTGAGAAACGGTTGGGGAAATTGACCCCCGTAGCTCCGATCAAGAAATCAGCGACGCCCCTGAAGGCTACGAAACAGTCGAAGCCGTCCAAGCCCAAGAGCAAAAAGAAATCCTAATCTCTATGGCAACGAAAGCAACCACTCCTATTTCACTGAGACAGATCCACGGACTTGTCGGCGGAGAACTAGTAGGACCGCCACAAGCAACTGTGATAAGCCTGGCCGGCTTTGAGTCGGCAGGCCCGAACGATCTGACCTTCGTCACAGGGGATCGGATGCTCAAGCAGGGCGGACCCTCCGCTGCCGGAGCGCTTCTCGTCCATCGGCGTATGCCTGAGATCGCCAATCCCCACATCGTCGTCGCCAATCCCGCGCTGGCCTTTGCACAGGTCGCCAGAACATTCTTTTGCCCTGTCTCCCCTCCTCGTGGAATTGCCGCGGCCGTTGTTCGTGGCACTGACACGCAGATCGGCCACGATGTCTCGATCTGGCCAGGTGTCACACTGGGGGACCGGGTCATCATCGGCGCGCGGGTAACACTCTATCCCGGTGTGTTTATCGGCAACGATACGACGATCGGAGACGATACGCTGTTGTACCCCAACGTGGTCGTCAGAGAAGGCTGTACGATCGGTGCGCGGGTGATCGTGCATAGCGGCACGGTGATCGGAAGTGACGGATTCGGCTATGTGCAGGACCAGGGGCATCATTACAAAATTCCCCAGCTCGGTGGAGTCACGATCGAAGATGACGTCGAGCTTGGGGCGAACGTCACGATCGACCGGGCCACACTCGGCCAAACGGTCATTCAACAAGGAACCAAGATCGATAATCTGGTCCAAATCGCCCATAACGTGACGATCGGCGCCCATTCCATCCTCGTGGCACAGGTCGGGATAGCCGGCAGCACGCTGGTGGGACATCACGTCATGATCGGTGGACAGGCTGGGCTGGCGGATCACATCGTCATCGGAGATCAGGTCATGATTGCCGCTCGTGCAGGCGTCAACCGCAGCCTCGAACCCAACCAAATCGTCTCAGGGGCTCCTGTGATGCCGCATGAAGTCTGGGTCAAGGCCCAAGCTGTGATCCCGAGACTTCCTGAACTTAGGCAGGCTATACGCACCCTAGAAGAGCGGGTGAAAAAATTGGAAGCATCGCAGGGGGAACGGGGGAAGAAGAGAAAGAAGTGACGGGTATGGAAAATGGTCAATGGTTAACGGTTAATGATCAGAGCAGAATTCGTCTGATGTTTCTGAGCATTAACCATCCACCATTGACCATTCGTTAAGCATCTGAATTCCTCCATCCTGTTAGTCGACTACGCCGCGCCAACAAAATAACTTCGCCCAGTAGAATCCCGCCCAAGGCACCAACGCAGCAGGAAACATGTTGAGATCGCCGTACATGTAGGCCGCGGCTGATGAGCCAAAGACTAACACCGCTCCTGCAATGGAGATTGCCGTGACAAAGCCACGCCCAGGATGCTCGATGACCGGGACTTCTGGCTCAGCCTTACTCTTAGTCTTCTTGCTACGTTGAGCCACAGCGGTTCGCATCTTTGCCGCATAGACCTCGGGAAATGTCTTAAAGAGATAGCGGTGATAGCGAGCCTGCGCGAACCCACAGCCTGCGCCAACGACGATTAAGAGCGAACTACTGAGAAACGTCACCCAACTGTACGTATGGTTCGCCAGTAATTGATAGGCGAGCGCCCCTACCCCGCCAACCATACAGACCAGTCCGATTGTCCCGGCAGGTAGGAGAATATGGGACCGGACATAGTAGCGAGCTTGCTCGTCAATCTTCTCCGGCCGCAAAACCGTCACAAGTTTCGGCATCGATACAGTCTCCCAGGCAACAGGCTGAGGTCAAGGCTTAGGAGCAGGTTAAGGTTGAGGTTAAGAAAGATTGAGTCTCAGAGCCTCGCTCTGCCTCAACCTCGGCCTTAACCTGCATTCTAAGCCTCGACCTTCCCAAGAAGGCGGCATCATACCATCCTTCCTCTGCTTGTTGCATAGAAGGGACTGGCTCCCATCTGTAGCGGTGCCTGTCTTTTTATCCATCCCGATGCATGTGAGAAAAGCGGGACGCTCAATCTCTCTGATTAGTGGAGATATTGTGGATGAAAGGTCATTAACAGTAGGCAGCAGGCTTGGTTTTTATGGCATGAGCACTCATCGACATACTCAACGGCAGGGAGGTAGGTGTCGACGCTGAAACGCCTTTCGCAGAGAAAGGTTTCGGCTTCATCCGCATGGAGTCCCGCGGTGGAAAAGGCGACCGTGTGGCACCCCATCAGCCCACTCACGCTCTGTGTCCACAAAAGATGTGCATGGCATGTGGATAACCATGTTGATAAACGGCCAATACCACGCCGTACCACGGCGCCTTACACATTGCCCAATCCATAGGCAGCATAATCCGTGCAATTACATCGAGATGTATTTTCTCAGGAGAAGCTTGTATGCGGCATGAATGCAGATTTCTCATGACACAGAATATTCTTTAGCGTCGAGCGTACAGAAGTGTGCAGACCGACGGAACCCAAGTACACGCGAGACTCGCGTGAAAAGCGGGACGAGCGAGATGGTCTGAAGCAGGGCTAAGGCTGAAGGCAGTCGAGGCTGAATGTTGAATTTTGAATGTGTAATGTTGATTGTTCGGAATTCCGATTCCGCCAATTGAACATTCATCATTCCAAATTCAACATTTCCACTTCGGCCTCGCCTTCAACCTTCTCTAGACTGGGAGGATAGCACTGATGGCAGATCGCTCGACGCGCCCGATATTGCCCCACTGTTCCGCCATCGGAATCAATGAGTGAATCCTCGTCTCGACCGTTCCTAGCCGCTGCGCCAAGGTCGACGTTTTTCGATAGGCTGCGACCATGAGAAAGGATCGAAGCCCTTGTAAAAACATCGTGATCATCGTCGCCTGCACACGGCCGGCCAGGTCGTAGAGAGCCTCGACTTGCTCGAAAATCGGATCAAGCTGAGACGCCGTGACAAAATCTGTCGCGCCCTGCGCTCGTATATTTGCAAGAGTGGAACTGATGATCGGAACACGCTTGCGGACCTCTTGAATGAACTCGTCGTCGAGCCGGTCGAGCTCAGCTAAGATACGCCCGACGCCGGTGACATCCAGACTGTCGGGTTCCTCTTCGGCTCGCTGAATCACCGCCTCCAATACATCGCGAGCCGGCTGAAGCGATCGGGCACGCGCTTGCTGCAAATCTCGAAGGGCATCGAGGAGCGGGACACTGGAGTTCACGGTGAGCTGAACCTGCGCCTGGGGAAGCGAAGATTGCTCCGTTCCAACGGCAGGAAGCGCTTGCACAAATTCGCTCGCCCTTTCCACTGGAACATCATCGATCCCGACAGAATTGTCCTCTTGGTCTCCCGCTAACCGGCGCACAGCTAGAGTAATCCGATCCAACCCCGCCTGAAGCGACTGGAGCGCCGCCGACATCGCATGGGGCTCTTGGCGGCCCACATCATGGAGAATCGGAAGCAGATTCGAGGCCATCTGCTCGATAACCCGAAGCTGTACCGTCGACGCTGATTTACCAAGATTCGTAATACCATGCAAGAGAATCCCATAGAGCTTCGGACGCACCGTTTCGTTGGCCCCTTCAGCGAGCTGTTTCACCACCGTCTGAATTTGAGCCAGCCATTGATGCGCTTCGAGGGCGAATAACCCGATCACTTCCTTTTGGAAACTGGCATCCGCAAGATCCTGCGCAGGTGACCGGGCAGTCCATCGATGCTCGCCAGACCGAGACGCCGCTCCCTCTTCTGGCACAGACGTTATGGACTCAACAGCATCTTTGATTGCACTTGCGAGAGAGTCCAAGCCATCCAAAAGCGCCGTAAACTGATCGGATGCCTGAGGGAGGGGCTCAGATGCCTTCTCACAGACCTCATCTGCGGGAAACGATACCCGTGCGACATCTGGCGGCTCCAGCGTTTCGATGACCGACACGAGGGGCGTGCAGCTCAGATCCATCTGCCGCCCATCCTGAGCATAAGCCGTATCACTCTCGACCCAGACGACCGGCCGGAGTGGAAAGCGCTTATTAATGCGTATGACAGATCCGACTTCGCCGGTAGTTAATCGTACCGACGTACCCAGGGGATACGCCGATAACTCCTGGATTAAGGTTTTGACGATTTCGCGAGGGAACGCCGTCCGTTCCGCCACCAACAATTCTCGTACCGCTTCGTGGGGAAAAAATCGGCGGCGATATCCGCGCGGGCTCACGAGGGCGTCAAAAACATCCACCAGGCCGATGATTTGAGCAAACTCATTGATCTGCCGTTCCTTCAGCTTGTTCGGATACCCCTGCCCGTTCCACCGCTCATGTGCCTGTCGCACGACTTGCGCCAGCCAGTCGTATTTCAAACCCGCCTTTTGAATTGCCTGATAGCCTAGTTCTGGATGTTGTTCAATCAACGCACGTTCATCTGAGGTCAGCCGGCCCGGCTTAGCGATCAGCGATTGCGGCACAGCAAAGAGACCGATATCATGCAGGAGCCCCGCGAGGGCAAGCCGTTCCAGCTCTTTCCCATAATATCCCAGCCCCGCGCCGATCTTCGTCGCCAGAATCCCGACATTCACAAGATTCGTAATCAGCGGAGGGCCTACCGGACCGCTCATAGCCTGAACCAGCAATCGGTCGCTTCTTTTGAGCGCCGCCACAACCTCCGTCGCCAAAGCAGATAGGGGCTCTAAATCAAGTACGTCTTGCCGCTGCACCGCAAGAGCCAATCCCGTCAATTGCTCCTGCGCTCTGCGATACCAGTCGGCCGTGCTGTGTTCACTCATGTCGTGAGACCGTCCTTAAATAAGCGTGATCCGAAGGCTGAAGGCCAGTCGAGGCTAAATGTTGAATTTTGAATGTGTAATGTTAAGTATTCGGAATTGCGATTCAGTCAATTCAACATTCATCACTCCACATTCAACATTTCCACTTCGGCCTTCGGCCTTCCTCTTTGGCCTTCAGCCTCGATCTCGGCCTGCCGGGAGCACCTGATCGATCGCGGCACGTTGAGCTCGTCCATGCTCCACCCACAGACGAATGGCATCTCCCATCATGTGCAGTCGCGACGTCACTGATTCTATCCGCGTGGCAGCCAGAAGCACTCGACGCTGCGTTACCATGGTCAGCAATACGTGAAGACCAGAGAAAAACATCATAGCCGAACCGGCATTCACCTGCTGTGCCTCAGCGCGCAGATGCGCGACGTCTTGCAGAGAGGCTTCGAGGGCTACCATATTTGCTGCTGGCTCACCCCCACCCATCTTGAGAGCGCTTATCTTCTTCATAATTGCAGGCACCTGCTCATCAATCACTTTCAGAAACGACTCTTCGGCTTCGGACACCCGCGCAAGATATCCTTGAACAATCGTGGGGTCGATACCCTGGACACCGGCCTGAATCTGCCCTTCTATCTGCTCAATCAGGCTCCGAATCACGTTACGCTCGGACCCCATATCGGAGGACTGTTTATTTTGTAGCTCCTGAAGCGTTTTCAGAAACTTCTCGGGAGAGAGAACGGCATCAACTATCTCAGCCATCGCACCGCTTCCTTCGTCGTCGAAGGAGACGCCCGTCGCCTGGGTCAATGCTTTATGGATCTGTCCCAGCTGTTTACAGAGCGAAAGAAAGTCCAGGGAGGAGCCCGCCTTCAGTGGATCCTGGAGGGCTTCGATAAACGGAAGCGCCGCGAAGCTGGCTTGCGTGACACCTGGAAGATCGATCGTGGCGGCAGAGCCTCCGAGACTCGTCACTCCTGCAGACATTGTATGAATCAGCTTGGCATGCCGCTCCGGGGCCGGACCCTGCTGCAGCTCGTCAAGAGCGTCATGAATCCTCTGAAGCCATTCGTGCGCTTCCTGAACGAAGAGCACGATCAGCTCTTTCTGGAAATCATCTGTGGTGTCGGCAGCCATGATGTCAGTTCGTCACAATAGTGGCAATCCACGGAAAAGAATCGTACAAGATCAAGGCCGTCGTTTTCCGCTTCCCAACTGGGAAGCCAATCCCGCGATCTCGCCAAGCTTTCTTGCCATTTCTTCAAACCGTTTGGTGGCTAGCTCGGCCTCTTGTTCAGTTTCTGTCATGCGCTTCGCGAGCAGGCTATTTCGTTCCCGTTCCATCTGAAGTAAAGCTTCAAACTCATGGGCTTTCTGCGAAGCGGGCTCAGTCTCTGAGATGCGCGTGGCAAGCACGGTGGTTTTTTTTCGTTCTTCTGCGAGCGCTTCTTCTAAGCCACCTGCTCGCACGGCAAGCTGCTCACTCGCGGCCACACGATGAGTCAAATCCCTCGTACACTCCTGCTCCTGCTGAAGCTGTTGAGACACTTGTTGGAAGCGAGCCGCCGTCTCTTCCATCTTGGTCATCTGTTCAACCAGTTGCTTAGCAGCCTGGCGCTCAGCCTGCAACGCTGCTTCCATCTCCCTCACACGCCCGCCCAGACTCTCCGCCACAGATGCTTGCATCTTGGCCTCAACGGTCTGCTCTCTTTCAACTTCCAGCAAAGTTTCAAGCTCTTGCACACGAACGGTGGCACTGTTAACCTCTGCAAGTTGCATCTTCAGCTGAGCCGTTTGCTCTCGCTCCTTAGCCAACATCGATTCAAGTTCCTCGACCCTGCCCAACTGTTCTTTGAGTTCCACCACTCGCTGCGTGCTGTAGGTCACTCGGTCTCGTTCGATCCGAAGTTCTTCTTCTAGTGATTTCACTCGTATCTCTGCTTGCCTGTAGGTTTCTAAATGATCCCCGCTCACACTCGACCCTTGAATTGGCTCAATAGGTTCAATCACCTTCTCGACCGTCTTCGCCACAGGCATAGCTATACTTTGCCGCTTGGCCAACAGCTCGATTACGCGATCCTTGAGAGAGGTGCCCTGGAATGGTTTTTTCAACACTCCATCGGCGTGACAAGATTCAGCCTGCTTCGTTACCTCATCATTCACGATGCCCGAGATCAAAAGCACCGGCGTGTTCGCCAACGCCCTCTGCGCGCGCACGAACGTGCATACCTCGTAGCCGCTTCTATCCGGCATAATCACATCTGACACAACCACGTCAGGAGTCTCTTTGGCCAAATAAGCCAATGCCTCCTCACCGTTCGCGGCAAGAGTCACTCCAAATCCAGCTTCAGTCAGCAACCGTTCGGCAACTTTCCTGACCGCAATACTGTCGTCGGCAATCAACACTTTTGTCATAGTAGCTGCCTTTCCTTCAGAGCTCGTACTGCGTGAGGGTATCCTGTATCGCGCTTCCTAGTCTCTGTAATGCCACAATAGTCACATCGTTTCCGTCAATCGTGACTGAGCCTAGCGACTCAATATCTCTTTCGAAGCTCTGGCGAATCGATGATGCATCCGCCCTCGCAATAGCCGGCACATCGGCATCGATGCAGATGGCCATCGGACCGTCGACGTGGCGAGCCACCAAACACAGTAACGGATCTCCCTGCACTACGCGCCTCAGCCTGGCTGCCAAATCGTAGACCGGCATCACACAATTATCTCGCTTCAGCATGGCCTGCACGAACGGAGTTCGACTCGGTATCGGGATAGTCGCAGCCCAAGGCAACACCTCCCCCACATCCTCAATCCGTGCGGCCAGCTTCATTCCACCGATGGAAAATACTACTATATTCCACGATCGTTTCGTGGCCTGAACTTGCTGCTCTTCACGAGCGGCCCTCAGCATGATCCACCGATTGCTGCCGGAGTTGCCTCAACCGTCTGTTTGGCCTTCCCTATTAACACAGAAGGTGCGTCGGCTAACTCGCCAAGCACCCACGAAGGATTCAGGATCAGTACCAACTGATCCTGATAGAGCATCATACCCCCAAACCAGCATCGTTCATCGCGCTGAAACTGTGGCGGCAACGGCAAACAGTCTCTCCGTCCTATGTCGGTCAAGCCGACAACTTGTTCAACACGAACTGCACCGTGGGAGCGGCCGTTCGAGTACAACACTGTCTTTATATCGATGTCGGACAGGTCCGCTGCCACTGAAAGTCGTTCTGCAAGGTCCACCGGCTGATAGACAATCCCCGCCTCAGTCACAGCTTGTTCATGATCGATCGCTTCTTGCGTGAGAATGCCCCGAACCCCAGTTGCGGGTAGAGCCAAATAGCTGAGCCCTAGACGGACGACCAAGAAACTGGCCGTCCCCACAAGCATGCTCGTCGAATTGTGATGGCCTCGCAAACTCATAATCGATACTTCTTGTTCCACTGTCCGATGCCAGGGACCACTTCAAGGTCCCAATACCCTTGATTCTATTGATGCGTAGTGGCTTCTCTTCCGATTAAACGCTCAATTTCCTGGATCAGGGCTCCTTCTTCTACCGGCTTGACAATATAGGAACTTGCTCCGATCTCGCGTGCCATTTGCCGGTGCTTCTCACCAGCCCTTGACGACATGCCGATGATGGGAGTCTGCTGGGTTTGCAGTCGGCTGCGCAACCTTTGTATGACTTCATAGCCAGTGAGCTTCGGCATCTCAAGATCGGTAATGATGACCTGATAGTTTTGCGCAGACGCCTTGAGGAGACCTTCTTCTCCATCCACCGCCGTCTCGACTTCATATCCGGCTGACGCTAACATCCCACCCATGAACTTTCGTACGCTCAAGGAGTCGTCGATCAAGAGAAGCAACCGCTCTGCTGCTTTTGGCTCTAGGGCCTCGTCGTATGGGGCCAGCGAGTCGTCCGCCGTCGCATCCGGCGACAACTCGGGGATTGCCGTGGCGTGCATCTGCCGCACCAATAATCGAGCAGGATCCAGCACGAGAATCACACGCCCTTCCGGATCGATCGTCGCGCCACCGAAGCTGGAACGTTCCAAGGACTTAAGAGATCCCAACGGCTTAATGACGATTTCCTGACGTCCGAGCAATTCATCGACCAGTAGGCCGATCATCCCATCGGCCGTCCGCACAATGACAACCGGCTTCCCGATTTCTACCGGGATACTGCGTCGATTGAGAATCTGCTGGAGCGGCTGCACCTCGATTGCTTCGTCTCCGATATGCAAGATCGATCGTTCGCCCATCCGTTGATGAGCGCCAGTGGTCAACATCATGACTTCGCGCACTGCCTGCAGAGGGATTGCGTAACGTTCACCCCCTGCTCGCACCATCAGAGCCGTGGCAATCAATAATGTGAGTGGGAGACTCAGAGTAAACTTCGTCCCCACGTCTCGAACAGATTCGACATCGATACGGCCGTTCATACTTTCAACTGCGCGCTTGACCACATCCATGCCGACTCCTCGCCCCGCCTGACTGTCGATCTTGTCAGCCGTCGAGAATCCCGGCACGAAAATAAATTTGACGACTTCGGACTCTGACATCGAACGGGCCACCTCCTGGCTAATCAGTCCTCGTTCTATCGCCTTGGCCCTGATTTTTTCGACATCCAGACCAGCCCCATCGTCTTCGACTTCGATCAACACCACATTTCCGCGATGTACCGCATGGAGATAAATTGTGCCGGCTGCTGATTTTTCCTTCGAAACACGAATGGACGCGGGTTCGATCCCATGATAAACCGCGTTGCGCACGAGATGAATCAGCGGATCGACCAGCCGTTCCACAACAGCCGTATCAACTTCCGTCTGGTCACCGGACGTAACTAACCTCACTTCTTTCCCTGTCACACGAGCCATCTCGCGCGTGGCCCGGTGGAATCGGGTAAAAGGTGTGCCAATCGGCACCATACGGGCCCGAGCGATTTCATCCCGCATGCCGAGGGTCAGCTGCGCCAAGTGACTCATGTCTTCATGAGAACGGCTGATCGAGCTGTTCAACTGTGTCATCGACTCTGAAATATCGGACGTGATCTCCTTGAGGCGGCTCGCCAAAATATTAAAATCGTCGTACCTGTCGAATTCAAAGCTGCCAGAGCCGCCGAGGCTGGTAACGCCTTGGGACAGATCGGGTGCTGGACAGGAGTCGGCGGTCAGAAGGGTAAAGGCATGTTTTTCCTCAAACGTATGGACTGACTCGACCAGCTGACCCTTATAAGCCAGTACTTGTTGTGCGAGTTGCTCCAATGTGCATAGCCGCTGCTCGATCCGCCCTCGACCGATGACCAACTCACCGACTAGATTCATCAACCTCTCCAGCCGATCGCGGCTGACGCGGATGACATCGCTATTTTCTGAGATTGTACCGTCTGCCGCTTTGTCAGGCTCAACTTTCCCCTGATCGTACGCTTCTTGGTCCATCGGGGCTTTGAGCCGATGGACAGCTGAACTAGACTCCACCGCCTCAGTCATCGGCTGACTCAGCTGCTTGAGCTCTTGCATCGCGACGGCAAATTGTCGGCGCAGTAGGTCGAGAGATCCGGAGTCCCGCCGCATCAACAGACGCACCACATCGACTGATCGCAACAGCACGTCCGTATGCCAAGGAAGAATCGTGACGCGCCCCTCGCGTACCACCCCCATGAAATCTTCGACATAGTGCGTCAGATCGCCGATCGACTGGAACCCCACGGTATAGGCTGAGCCTTTAAGTGTATGCGCCGTCCTGAAGAGTTGGTCGATCACCTCCGGATTGTGTTGTCCCTTTTCAAGGCGAAGCAATTGGGATTCGAGCGCTTCCAAATATTCCTGTGCTTCAGGGACAAAATAGGAAAGCACTTCTGCATCGAGAGCCGGCACGAGATAGTCCGGAGCGAGCAATGCCGTCTCAGGAGGCACCGCGATAGACAGAACCGGGAGCAATCCGGACACTTCATCTTTCCATCGTGCACTGATCGAGGAGTCTTCAGTGCCCCCGGTCGCGACGACTTCCAATTGAGACTGGAACGAGTTCACCATCCCGCGTAAGGTCTCCAACGCCTTTGGCCAATGAGAATCCTCTATCGACTGCGCCTCTTCCAGGATCGATTCAATCAACGTTGCCATCAGAGCCAACCCCTCGAAGCCATAAAGCGCTGATGCCCCTCGAATCTTATGCGCCCACACATACTGCCCTTGTAGTTGTACTGGAGTTGGCGTTGTCCCATCGAGCGGATGGAGCGCCTTCGTGAGCATGTCCATCGCTTCCGATGCTTCGGTAACGAAAATGCCAACAAGGCCCTGTCGGTCAAATTCAGAACTCATCCCTGTCCTCAGTTGGTCTTATTTAACCAAACAAACGAGACAAACCAAATAACGGTCTTTTTCCGTTGGCGGACTTTTTCAGCATCCTGCTAGACTAACTTAAATTGGGCGACCGACGACGTCAGCCCTTCAGCCAGTTTCGCCATGTCTTCAACGGTCATGCGCGCCGAGTCCGTCGCTTTCTGTGTCTCAAGCGCACCGCCGGCGAAGTCCTTAATCGAGCGGCCAACTTTGTCCGTCGAGACGGTTTGGTTTACCGCGGCGCTGGCGATGGTCTCTGCCAATTCCGACGAACGCTGAGCGATCCCTGAAATTTCCTTAAACACTTCGTCCGTACGCAGCGCGGATGACGATCCGGCTTCCACCGCCTGAGCCTCCTGATCCATGGCGACAACCGCATCGTGCGTTTCCGTCTGAATCACCTTCACGAGGTCCGCAATTTCCCTGGTCGCTTGCGTCGAGCTTTCAGCAAGCTTTCTAACCTGGTCGGCGACAACAGCAAATCTGACACCTGCTTCGCCAGCACCTGCCGCCTCAATGGCCGCATTCAACGCGAGCAGATTCGTCTGATTGGCAATGTCTCGAATCGTCGACACGATCTGTGAAATTTCCACAGAACGGTCGCCAAGCGACTTCACCTGCTTAGACATCCGTTGCACCGATGACCGAATGCCCTGCATGTCCTGCACGGTTGCCTGCACGGCCACCCGTCCACGCTCGGTCGCCTGCAAGACCTGCTTAGCTGATTCCGAAGACGCGCTGGCGGTTTCCGCCACCTGGCGCATTTGAAGCGACAGCTGTTCGACCGCGTCCAATGTCTTGACCGATTCGTCGGCTTGTTGCTTCGCAGTAGTGGTCATCTGATTGGCATTATCTCGGAGCACACCGGCCGATTGATTAACACGCACAGCCGCCTCACGGACTTGTTTCATCAACTGCGCAAACCGCTGAATCATAAGGTTGAACCCGTCGGCCATGTTTCCGAATACGTCGGCAGTGACCTCACCTCGCTTTGTCAGGTCTCCCTTACCGACATCCGACACCAAGACAAGGAAGCCCATCAATCGCTTTTGCATTTCGTCTCGCTCGGACTCCGATGTCATCAGAATCGAATTGCGATCCAACATGGCATTGAAAGAAGCGGCTAATTGTCCGAATTCGTCTTTTGAGGTAATTTTAGCGCGGGCTTGGACATTGCCTGCGGCGGCCGACTGTACGACCTGCTCGATATGCGTCAGGTTCTTTGAGAAGAAATGGGCCAGCCCATACCCGATACCGAGTCCGAAGATCACCGCGATGGCTCCACCGACGATTATATTGGTTGTAGCGTCGGACACTATGATCTGGGCTTCTTCGTTGAGATCCTTCACGGCAGCTTGCATATCCAGCACCTGTTCACGCTGGCGTGCGATGACCTGATCGAATGGCCGCTGCAAATTCACTTTCAAGGCCAAGACTCCAAGTTCTCGCATGTTCTCAGCTTGTGCCGGCGTCAAGTTCTTCCCGAAACTATCGACCAAGGCGCTCAGCCCTCCTTCGGCATCCGTGAAGTATTGTTCGACGGCCGCTTTCAAAGTCGCCAAGTCCTTCGTCTCATTACGGCCCGATTGCGATAGGCGAAGGACGGTCGCTGCATAATCGGCGATCACTCGATTCACCTTCTCACGATAGGGCACCAACCGCTTGGACTCGGATACAATATCCGGCAGATTCGTGATACTCGTCATGTTCGTCAATATCTGATGGTGAGATGTCAATGCCCCACCCATTTCAGCGAAGTCGGCCAGCGGAACCGTATAGTCTGTGTACACAGTTTGTGACACGGCGCTCAGTTGGTGGAGCGTCAGCACCGCGACGCCTGCCATCGCGACGATGATGGAGCTGACAAAACCAAAACCCGCAAGCAGCTTTGTCCGTGTTTTGAGGTTGTGTACTGGATTGCTGCGACCTCTCTTCGTCATCTCGCCTCCCTGCTCCTGATCGCGCCTGAAATTGCTTGCCATCTCTGCTTGGTGTGCCCGCATCAACTCGTCCTCTCGAAATGTGAAAGCAGCACAGATGTTTCCAGCACGCCTCGAAGCCGATTCTCCAACTTCACCACGGTCGGCACGAATGGAACCGCTACTTCCCACCGGCCAACGGGAGCCGGAAGAAACTGATCTGTTGCAATAGTTCGGATTTCCGGCGTCCTATCTACCAAGATGCCAATTTGACGTTTCCCATGCTTCACCACCACGGCATACTGCAAGGCCCTCTCGGCATTGAGGCCGAACATCGGTCTGAGATCGAGCAGCGGAATTATAGTACCCCGAAGATTCGTGACTCCCACCAAGCCTGAGGGCATCCCGGGAACCGGGGTGATGGATTCCACGACAAAAACT
>CAZGYZ010000009.1:0-21999 GCA_964530675.1 uncultured Nitrospira sp.
GCAGGAATCCGTATACGACGCAGAAGAACTTGAAGGTGGCGCGGTAAAAGTCCGATAAGAGGATGGGGAGGCAGAGCGCGAAGAGTAGACTGGCGATCAGCGTCACGAAGGTCAACCGTTTACAGAATTCATGGGAGGCTTCCTTCCCGATTAGTTTCAGCGCACGGGCATAGCGATCGGCTCGTTGCAATCTGGCTGCCTTCACAGCTTCCTCGCTTATGCCCCAATAACGGAGATAGCAATACCCGCCCAGAATGAACAGCCACGGCGATGCCCACAAAGGCCAGTAGGCCGGACCTCCGTAGATGTCACCGCTGATCAAGGCGGCGCAGACGGGAGCGTAGAGCAACCCTAACACGAGCGGCAAAATACGCTCATCCTTCGGACGCTCTCCCTCCGGTCCGCCATGGATCAGTTCACGCTCAAAAAGCGGGTAGCCGTATTTGAGGACCACGAGCGCAATGGCCGCGCTCATGGTTTTGTCAGGAACATAGCGGATCCAGCTCTGGAACCAATTCACAATCCACCAACTCAGACTGTCCCCCCAAGTAATTCCGAATAAGGATTCGAGGTAAAGATGCGCCATCTGCTCCCACTTGAGCACGCGCTGGCTCACCGATTCTGCCACATCGGGGTTCAAGGCAAAGGTCATTTGCTCATGCAGCGCCGATTGGATGAAGATACCAGGCAGGCTCATGACGATGGCGCCGCCGACGCCAAAGACATACAGGAACCACCCATGTGACAGAGCGGAATTGCGACCGGTGCGGAGATATTTTTGAAAGCCTATTTGTCTGGCCATCCAGCCCCAATACAACGCGCCGGCAATGTTGACCAGCGACCAGGGGAAAATCACCACTTCTCCGCCGCTTTCCGGAAACAATAGCCAGTTCACAATGGAGCTGGAAATCAAGGCCACGATGGCTCCCCACCAAGGACCCAAGAGGAACGCAACCAGCGCCGTTCCTGTCATGTCGAGGTAAAGGATGCTCTCAAGATGGCGGCTCAGCGTCAGCCCAACGTAGTTGAGAAGCAGCCCAGCTGCGACAATGACACTCGTTTCGTACAAGAGGAGATAGGAAGCCCCACGGAAGGGTTTTGACGAATAAAAGCTGGAATCGGAAGACGAGTCAGAGACCGGACGCTCGGTTGACACAGGCGATTTACGCCCTTTCTTCGATGTCATTCGATTCTTGAAGTCCAGCAACTTTTCCATAATGCTCAACATCGCTGCGACAAAGCCTGCCACAGTGCCGCCGAGCATAAGTAAGTCTTTGCCGAAATCTTCAAGCATGAAGGAGCTTTCTTATTGTGCCGATATAGTACTGGTAGTCATTCTAGCCACGAAGGGATATCCCCGCCAGCAAAAGTCCAGAAGCTGACAGGCCGGTCTGGTCTGTCTGGTTCATCTGGTCTATCTGGTTGATCTGGTTTAACCAAATAGACGAGATAGACTAGAAAGACCAGATAGACCGGTTTTTTTATACCGGTGGACCGTTTTGGACGACTTGGTCCGATTGAGTGGCTTTCGTGGTTACTTCTGACCACACCTGTGCCCGTTGTTGCAGGTGGTGGGAAACCTCGGCGCCGATCAGCAAGAGAGCCGCGGAGTAGTAGACCCATAAGAGCAGCAGAATGACTTCCAAGAGAGATCCATAGAGTTGGGCATACACCGTCGCATAGGTGATATAGGTCACGAACAAGAGTTTGGTCGCGATCCAGAGGAGGCTGAACGTCAGCGCCCCGATCATCGCCTCACGCCATTGCGGACGCCGCCGTGGAACCAGCCGATAGAGCCCCGTGACCGCAAGAAAGGCCAGCGTGAAGGGAAGCGTATAGGTAAGAAACAGATCGTGGGCTGCGAGGGCCAGGAGATCGAGTCCCCAAAGTCTTGGCACATACCCAGTTAAGAAGTTGACGATTTGGGTCGCGCCGTAGGAGAGCAGCAACACGAATTCAGTCGCAGCAAGGGACGCGACGGCGATACCGGTTGAGATGAGGGGATGGCGGCGCCAGGTGCTTTCGAAGACGACGTTCAGCGCATAGTCGAGTTCGTAGAACACCAGGGCCCCGAACCAGACGAACGTCAAAAACACAGCCCACCTGACGGTTTCCAGGGCACTCACTCGATGCAATTCCTTTGCGATATGTTCGCCTAGCGAAGGGAGGAAGCCTTTAAGAAAACTGAGGAGGACCTGTTCTCCAATCACCTCCTGATTCACCACAAAACTCAGCCCGTAGAGCAACAAGAAGACGAGCGGGAAGAGAGAGAGCAGGGAGAAAAATGCAAGAGAGGCCGCCAAACTGGCGCACCCATGGCGCAAAAACGATTTTGCGAGATCCCAGAGAAAACGAAATGGCTGCATAAGGCACGACGGGTAATAGGCCTGTCACAACGTAGCACGAGTCCACCCCCCATGCACCTGTTTAGGGTATCGTCCGTTCTGGAGCATAGTGGAAGGGGGCCGCGTGAGGCGTGGGAGTGGAGGACCGCCCGATACCCATTCCGCTCTACTTGAAAGTCAGGACTGATTGGAGGGCGAAGCTGACGAGAGGGTTGGGATAGAAGCCGAATAAAATCACGCCTGCGACGGCACAGGCCAATACAAAGGAGAGGGCCGGCGAGGCCACGAGGCGTGGCTGCTCGGCGGAAGAGGGATTCGGATCGCGCATATACATCACCATCACCACCCGCATGTAGTAATAGGCTGATACGGCGGCAAAGATCAGGGCGATGGCGGCGAGCCAGGCCAGCCCTGCTTCGACTGCCGCCATGAAGACATAGAATTTTCCAATGAAGCCCGCGGTCGGCGGAATGCCGGCAAGCGAGGCCATGAACAGCAGCATGAGAAATGCCGCAAGCGGTTGGCGCTTTGCGAGCCCTGTGAAATCTTCAATTTCTTCTCCCTCGACCCCACCTTTCCTCAGCATGCCGATGACAGCGAAGGCGCCGAGCGTCATGAATGAATAGAGGGTGAGGTAAATCATGATACTCGCGAGACCAGGCGTTCCCCCGGATGCGCCGACCCCACGGCCGGCCGCCACAAAGCCGATCAGCGCGTAGCCGGCGTGGGCGATGCTGGAGTAGGCGAGCATCCGTTTGATGTTGGTCTGTACGATGGCGACAACATTGCCAAGCACCAGGGTGACAACGGCAATGAACAGAAACAGGACCGACCAATCTGCCTTAAGCCCACCGAGCCCTTCGACGAAGACGCGCATGAATGCGGCAAAGCTGGCAGCCTTTGAGGCCACCGCCATGAAGGCCGTGACGGACGTCGGGGCGCCCTGATAGACGTCGGGCGTCCACATATGGAACGGTACCGCGGCCAGCTTGAAGCTGAAACCGACTGCAATAAGAATCGTGGCGATCAGCACGAGGGGATCATCCGCCCCGCGAGTTCCGATGGCGCCCGCAATCGATACCAGCTTGGTGCTGCCGGCCATGCCGTAGAGCAACGAAATGCCGTACAACAGAATCCCCGAGGAGAAGGCGCCCAGAACGAAGTATTTGGCTGCGGCCTCCAGCGAGCGAGGCTTAGCCCGGTTGAGCCCGGTCATAATATAGAGCGAGAGGGACATAAGCTCGGTACCGAGATAAATCGTGAGCAAGTCGGCGCCGGAGACCATGACCATCATGCCGGAGAGGGCGAGGAGGATAAATCCATAGTATTCGCCAAGGTGTACCCGCTCTGCTTTCAGATAGGGCAACGACATGAAGATGGTCAGACCGGTCACCCCATAGAGAAGGATTTTCCAGAATCTGGCATAGGCATCGACCACCACCAGGTCGCTAAACGCAGAGACCCTGACATTCAGCTCATTGATCTGCCAGCCGGTGAGTCCAAGGCAAAGGGCGAGGGAACCGACACTGAGCCAGGCCAGGAGATCTCGTCGCGAGGCTGGAGTGATGGGGTCCAACACGATGACGAGACAAGCCGCGAAGACGACAATGAGTTCGGGAAGCAGGGCCAAGAGGTCAGCGCCGTACAGACTCATCGCGATGCGCCTTGGATCTTCAGCTGCTCTCCACTGACAGCCAACAGTGGCCCTGTCAGTCCGGCTGAGGGGGGGGCGGTCGGCGCAACCTTTGCGCGGGACATGGAAGTAATCGTGTTGGTCACGCTCTGGTGCATCCGGCTCACGAGGGGATTCGGAAAAATCCCGATCAAAAATACCAACAGGGCCAGTGGCACCAACGTGGCGAGCTCCCGCTGGTTGAGATCCTTGAGCTTCGGGAGATGATGCGGGGAGGGAACCCCGAAGACCACTCGCTGGATCATCCAGAGAAGGTAGGTGGCGGCGAGAATGATACCCAACGATGCCAAGGCCGTCGCGACCTTACTCCAGAGGAACGTGCCGACGAGCACGAGAAATTCTCCGACAAAACTATTGGTGCCGGGGAGACCGAGCGAGGACAAGGCGAAAATGACCAACAGGACGGCATACTGCGGCATCGGCGAGGCCAATCCCACATTATCGGCGATCAACCGGCTATGGGTACGCTCATAGATGATCCCGACGCAGAGGAATAGCCCGCCGGTCGTAATTCCATGGTTGACCATTTGGAGGACGGCGCCTTCGATGCCCTGTTGATTCATGACAAACAGGCCAAGGGTGACGAACCCCATGTGGCTCACGCTCGAATAGGCGATTAGTTTCTTGAGATCGACTTGGGCCAGTGCCATATAGGCGCCATAAATGATCGCAATGATGGAGAGGACGACCATCATCGGTGTAAAGATACGGCTGGCGTCCGGCAACATCGGTAAACTGAATCGCAGGAATCCATAGGTGCCCATTTTCAAGAGGATGCTGGCGAGAATGACGCTGCCGGCAGTTGGAGCCTCGACGTGGGCGTCCGGGAGCCAGGTGTGAAACGGAAACATGGGAACCTTGACGGCAAAAGCAGCGAAAAACGCCAGGAAGAGCCACATTTGCAGAGAAGCAGGATAGGTCCCCTGGCTTAAAGCGAGGATATCGAACGTGTGTCCCCCATAAAAGTACAGGACGAAGATGGCAACCAATAAGAGTAAGCTTCCTACAAGGGTATAGAGAAAGAACTTGATGGCCGCATAAAGCCGGTTGGCCCCTCCCCAGAC
Source organism: uncultured Nitrospira sp. (assembly GCA_964530675.1). GTDB lineage: Bacteria > Nitrospirota > Nitrospiria > Nitrospirales > Nitrospiraceae > Palsa-1315. The sequence goes on from CAZGYZ010000009.1 coordinate 5,103, forward strand.
ACCGATGAGGAGGTACATCGGAATCAACATGGCCTCCCAAAACACATAGAACAGCACGAAGTCCAACGCGACGAATACCCCCACCATGGCTGTTTCCATGACCAACAACATAGCCATGAAACCTCGAACCCTCGTGGTGATCGCATTCCAGGATGCCAAGACACAGAGAGGCATGATCCCGGCAGTCATCAAGACCAGCGGCAAACTGATCCCGTCGAGACCCAGGCTGTAGTAAATGGGAGGAACCGTGATCCAGGCGACATGCTCAGTGAACTGCATCTGATTGGCCTGCGGATCGAAGAGCCACCAGAGCGGAATGGCGACGAACAAATCGGCCAAGGTCGCGGCGAGCGCAATCCATCGGGCGGTCGATTCCGTCGCGAAATACATTGCGATGGCTCCCGCAAGGGGAAGCACAAGGAGCAACGAGAGCCAGGGAAAAGAACTGGTCATTGCCATTCCTTAAAAGAAAAAGAACATCGTGAAAAGAGCCACTACCCCGAGCGCCATGCCGAGTGCATAATGTTGCGTCTGTCCGCTCTGCATGAGCCTCAACATCCATCCGCCCCAGGCGATCGCGCGAGCCACGCCGTTCACCGCTCCGTCGACCACGTTCACATCCACACGCTTCCACAGTTCGGTTGCGGCAAAAAATGTGGGACGGACGATGGTTCGATCGTAGGCCTCGTCGACATACCATTTATTCAGTGAGGCCCGATACAACAACTGCCACCGTTGCGCGAATCGATCCGGCAGCGAGGGATTGAGCACATAGACATAATACGCCCCGGCGATTCCGAGTAATCCCATGCACGTGGCCACCACCATAATGCCGATGGCGGCTCCTCCCCCGTGAGTCGCCCCGCCTGCCTCTCTCTCGAACATCGGTCCAAGAAATTCCGGAATACCCAGATAGCCTGTGGCGATGCTGAGCAGCGCCAAGATGATCAGCGGTATGGTCATGGTGTTTGACGGTTCGTGTATGTGGTCTACATGATGAGGATCGACGTGCGAGGGGCCCCAGAACGTGACGAAGACCAGCCGAAAGCTGTAGAACGCCGTCATTAACGCCGTCACCAGACCGAGCAGGGTCAGGAACTGGCCGAGGGGGCCGGACGACCAAGCCGAGATCAGCAGATCGTCCTTGCTGAAAAATCCCGATGTCAGAGGAAACCCTGCGAGCGCGAGCGAACCCACGACGAACGTCCAATAGGTGACCGGCAATTTATCTTTCAACCCGCCCATGCGTCGCATATCCTGCTCGTGATGCAGGGCGATGATGACGGACCCGCAACCGAGAAAGAGAAGGGCCTTGAACGCTCCATGGGTCAATAAGTGATACATGCCGGAGGCGTAGGCCCCGAGTCCGCAGGCCATGACCATGTAGCCCAACTGACTGACTGTTGAGTAGGCCACGACACGCTTGATGTCGGTCTGGGTCAGGGCAATGGTCGCCCCTACAACCATAGTCACTCCCCCGGTGATCGCGACGACGGTCATGGCGGTAGGAGACAGGTTATAGAGCGGGGCCAATCGCGCGACCATGAACACGCCCGCCGTGACCATCGTCGCAGCATGAATGAGCGCCGAGATGGGGGTGGGGCCTTCCATCGCATCCGGGAGCCAGACGTGGAGCGGCACTTGGGCCGACTTACCGACTGCGCCGGTGAACAATAAGATACAGATGACCGTGAGCACCGAGACGTCCCAGGTTCCCCCGAACGGCCCGAGAAGATTGATCACATCGCCCGCAGACTCGTGCGCGCGGGCAAACATTTCCTGATAATCGAGTGATCCGAAGCTATACCAGACCAACAGAAGTCCGAGCATGAAGCCGAAGTCGCCGACGCGGTTGACGATGAAGGCCTTCGTGGCCGCGGCGCAGGCAGCCGGCCGGTCGTACCAGTGGCCTATGAGCAAATAGGAACAGAGGCCGACGGCTTCCCAGAAGATGAAGAGTTGCAGCAGGTTGTCCGCCATCACTAACATCAGCATCGAGAAGGTAAAGAGGGCGATGTAGCTGAAGAATCTGGCATAGCCAGGATCTCCGCGCATATACCCGATGGTATAGATGTGGACGAGCGAACTCACGGTCGTAACAAGAAGCAGCATGACGGCAGTAAGCCGGTCGATGGAGAAGCCGATGTGAATATCGAGCGTGCCCGAGGTCAGCCAGGTATAGAGAGGGAAGCTCGTCTGATGGCCGTTTGCCACGTCGAAGAAAACCAAGAGCGAGAATATCCACGACACGACGACAGCCGGAACTGCGACGAGATGGGCGTTGTCCTTGATCCAATGGCCGAAGAGCCCAAGGATCAGGAACGAAGCCAGCGGAAGGAACGGAATGAATTCGTAAGTCATCGGAAGAATGGTGAATGGTGAATGGTGAATGGTGAATGAAATGCCCGCAATACTGTCCGCGCATTGACCATTGACCGTTGATCATTAAACATTGTGTCCGGACCTACCATTTCAACAACTGAAGTTCGTCGATGTTGATCGTGGACTTGGCTCGATATAAAGCGATGATGATAGCCAACCCGACCGCAACCTCCGCCGCAGCGACCGTGAGGGTAAAGAAGACAAAGACTTGCCCTGCGATATCGTGGAAGTACTGCGAAAACGCGACGAAGTTGATATTCGTTGCGTTCAACATCAGTTCGATCGACAGCAAGATGATGATGATATTCCGGCGAAGCAACACGCCGACGACTCCGGTCAGGAATACGATGCCGCTCAGTACGAGATAGTAGGACAGGGGAATGGTCATGGCTCAGAATGCTGAATGTTAAATGTTGAATGTTGAATGAGCGTCATGATCAGTAGAAAATTCACAATTCATCATTCACAATTTATAATTGCGGCGCATCGCCGCCGACGTCCTTTTTGGCCAGGATGATTGCGCCGATCATCGCCACGAGCAGGATCAAGGACGCCACCTCGAAGGGAAACAAATAGGTGGAGTACAGTACGTCGCCGATGGCTTCGGCATTGCCGGCTCCCCCGACGGTGGTTTCTGTGCCGGCTGCCACGACAGGGGACGTCCAGCCCTTAAGCGCCGTGAGCACGATGGCCTCGATGACCAGCGTCGCCCCCACCGCGGCAGCCATGGGCCACTGCCGATGGTACCGGTCGTCATGTCGCAAGTTCAGCAACATCACAACGAAGAGATAGAGAACCAGGATAGCGCCGGCGTAGACGATGACTTGAACGGCTGCGAGGAACTCCGCATGAAGCGTGACGTAGAGCCCCGCCACGTGAAAAAACATGATCAGCAGCGCCAGCGCACTGTAGATGGGATTGCGCACCGCGACGACGAGCACCGCTGCAACGGCAATCACGAGCGCAAAATAGAAAAAGAACGCTTGTTCCATCACGCCTCTTCCACTGTGCCGCAAAGTCTACCGGCCCCACAAACCATCGCGCGTGAAGCGCGAGTCCGGCTGGTCTCTCTTGTTTACTTGGTCTGTTTGGTTGAACTGGGCCAACCAGATGAACAAAACAAACCAGATAAACCAGATTAACCCGTCCCGCCTATCTCGCTTTTCTCGCTATTCCCGCCCGTCCCGCCGGCTTCGTGCGGCCATTCAGCCGGGTTTTTGCGGCAGGTGCTTGAATGCGACGTTGAAGAACGCCACATTCGGATGTTGGAGCTCCAACTGCTTCTCTCGAACCGGGAACGACCGGTCGCCGATAGCGAGCAATTGTTCCTTGTTGAGGTGCAGTTGCCGCTTATCGTACACAGACCACTCGAATTCTCGCGTCATGCCGAGAGCATCTACCGGACAGGCATCGACGCACAGCCCGCAAAACAGGCAGCGGGTCATGTCCATGTAATATTCTTTCGAGTAACGCTTCGTCGGCTCGCCCGGCACCTCCGCACTGACCACACGAATGACCCGCGAGGGGCAGGCGGCTTCGCACAGATCGCAGCCGACACACTTTTCCGTCCCGTCCTCGTACCGTAACAGGGCCAGCATCCCGCGATAGTTGTCCGGCAGCGTCCGCTTTTCATGCGGGTACTGCATGGTAATCGGCTTGTAGTGCAACATATGCGACATCGTCATTTTCATTCCGACGAGAAGGTCGTACAAGGTAATGGTTTTGATCCACGTCTTGAGCGTCATGTTGTCCTGGCCTGTTTGGTTGTTCTGGTTTGTCTAGTTAGAGTCGATGCGTGGGCACCCTCATCAATTTTGTTCCTTGCCAACCAAAGAAACAAAAGAAACTAAACAAACCAAATAAACCTTTCATCACCTCGGGAAGAAATACAGGGTGAGCGCCGTGATGACGATGTTCGCCAACGCGATCGGCAACATCACCTTCCAACCAAACCGCATCAGTTGATCGTAGCGCAACCGGGGCAACGTGGCGCGTAACCAGATGAACAGAAAGAGGAAGAAATAGACTTTCCCGGTAAACCAGACGATGTGTTCTATCCAGGCCAGCTGTTCGAGCCCGATATACTCGAAGATCGTGCCGGGATAGGGAGCATTCCAGCCTCCCAAGAACAGCGAGGCGGCGACGCAGGACACAAGGAGCATGTTGGCATACTCCGCAGTGACGTAGAAGGCGAACCGCATGCCGCTATATTCCGTAAAGAATCCGGCCACGAGTTCGCTTTCCGCCTCCGGCAGATCGAATGGGATACGATTGGTCTCGGCCACGGCAGAAATCACGAAGACAACAAAGGCAAAGATTTGGGTATGGATAGGGAAAAATCCGTCGGGCCGTCCGCCCCAGATAAACCAATGCCAGAAGCCGCCTGCCTGAGCCTCTGTGATCTTCACAAGACTCAAGGTTCCCGCCAGCAACAGCACCCCGACAATGGCCAGCCCGACGTTCAACTCATAACTGATAACCTGGGCTGCGGAGCGCAAGCCTCCCAGTAGCGAGTACTTGCTGTTGGATGCCCAACCTCCCAAGATAATACCGTAGGCGCCAATCGAGGCGATCGCCAGGATATACAACACCCCGATGTTGATGTCGGCGACGACGAAGGGTTTGATCGTCATCCCAAATATGTCCATGGTCACGTCCGGGCCGAAGGGGATGACGGCAAATCCGATCATGGCGATGACCATGGTCAGCACCGGCGCCAGTTTGAACATGGCCCTGTTCGCGCCGGACGGGATGATATCTTCTTTGAAGAACAATTTGATTCCATCGGCGATCGGTTGGAGTAGTCCGTAGGGACCGACTTCCATCGGACCCATACGATCCTGCATCCAACCGAGTATCTTCCGCTCGAAATAGGTCATGGTCGCGACCGTGACCATCACGATGCCCATCTCCGCTAGGATCTGAGCAAATGAAACCGCAAGTCGCAGGCTTATTTCAGTCACAACAGCACTCCGGGATGAGTAAGTGGCAAGATCATATGGTTGTCGTCAGCTCACGTCGTTTTCATCACTGACACGGACACCGTCCGACAGTACGGTACTTTCGTGTCCGGATCGACGATACAGTCAAAGAGTCGCAAGGCAGCCTGCGCGAAATGATCGGGGAGCCAGGCCAAGCCTTCGGGCACGCGATCGAACACTTTCGCCGTGGTCGTGAATTCGCCCCTGCCGTTCGAAAGGCGAACTCGATCCCCCGTCTCGAGACCGAACCGGGCGGCATCCAGGGGATTCATTTGCAAAAATCCGCTCGGTTCGATCTGCAGCAATCCCTTCGAACGGGTTGATAGCTTGCCTGAATGGAATAGACTCTGGACCAGCCCGAGCTGGACCGTTCCTTCCGGACGCATCGCTCGTGCGGGCAGAGTATACCGAGTCGCTAGGTCCCGGCGATATCCCTCTTTCACGTATTGATCGATGGCGATTCGATCCACTGCCGGAGGGATCGGTGATGGACCCAGCGATCCGTACCCGGGAATCACGGCCCGGATCTCTTTGAGAATCTCCTTGGCCTCACTGTATTCCAGTGGTGCGCCCATGAAGACCGAAATGGCCGACAGGATTTCCCAGTCAGGCCGGCTGTCCCCCACCGGATCGATCGCGGGCCGAACGGCCTGGACATGACCCTCGGTATTGGTGAAGGTACCGGCTTTCTCCATGGCGGAAGCTGCCGGAAGCACCACATGCGCGAGCGCCGCCGTTTCCGTAAGAAACAGTTCCTGACATACAAGGAGGTCGAGCTTGCCCAGCGCCTCTTTGGCTCCGATCTGAGGCGGAAGGCTCCCGACAGGATTCTCTCCGATAATGAAGAGACCCTTGATGATCCCGGCTTGAGCACGGTCGATCATCTCGATCAGTGTGGCTCCTGCCGCCAAAGGAAGATCCTCTTTCCAGGCACGAGTGATCTGGGCCCGCGCATCCTGATCGGTAAGGTCGAGCGCGCCCGGCAGCAGCGCCGCAACCGCGCCCATTTCAACCGCCCCTTGATCGTTATTTTCTTCCGCCAAGGGAGCAAAGCCGCAGCCCTCTTCGGTCAACTTCCCGGTCAAGAGAAGCAGATCGAGGAGATTGAGACAGATGCCGTAGCTGCCTTGGCTGCGCAGTAGAGTCTGGCCGGCAAGCACGACAACACGGCGTCCTCCTGTCAGGGAGGCGGCCATCCGAACAAACGATTCGCGCGAGATCCCCGTGTTCAGGGCGAGATCGTTCCACGTCAGTTGCTGCACCGCTTGAGAAACAGCCAAGACGTAGTCCGATGCCCCTTGGCTGATTGCACTATCGACACGGTTGTCCTCGACCACCGCCTTCAGCAGGCCCAGAACGGCCGCGCCAAACTGGGACGGCACCACACAGACATGTTGCTCCGACAGGTTGGAAATATTGCTGATCGTGCCGATCGCAGGCTGGATCGCTTCAATCGTCAACAATGTCGCTCCATGCTTCTTGACGGCTTCCTTTACTTTAAGCCCGGTAATCGGATTGGCTTCGGTGATATTGGTGCCGACGAGGAACAGCACATCTGCTTGCACGATATCCTCAAAGGTCACGGTCCAGCGATGCGTGCCTTGCACCCGTCGCATCGCCTGCACTCCGTTGATATGGCCATACCGCGCGCTGCTATCGAGATTATTGGTCCCGATCGTGAGGCGCATGAACTTCTGGAACAGATAGAGCTCTTCGTTCGTACAGCGGCCGGTAATCAGTCCGCCAAAGGCATGAGGGCCATGAGCTAACTTGAGCCGGTTGGTCTGTTCGGCCACAAACTCCAGCGCCTCTTCCCAGGTAGCTTCCACCAGTGCGCCATTCCGCCTGATCAGCGGATGGGTCACTCGGCTGGGATGGCTGGCCGCATGAAATCCAAAAAACCCGCGCGCACACAGATCCCCGCTGTTCCGTCCGGCGCCCTGGGCGCTGTTCACCTCGATCAACTCCTGGTCCTTGGTTTGAACCGTAATCTGGCAGCCATCGCCGCAAAAGGTGCAGACCGTATCGGCTCGTTTGAGCATCCAGGGGCGGTATTCGTACATCGAGAGCCGGCTGGTGATGGCGCCGACCGGGCAAATCTGCACGCAGCCGCCGCAGAACTCACAGTCCAGGGGATGGGCGCCGAAAGACTTGATTTCGGTCATCGTGCCTCGTCCGATCGGAGCGAGGGCTTTGACGTCCATGACCTCGTCGCAGTAACGGACACAGCGCAAACATTGCACGCAACGGTTCATCTGCGTTTCGATCAGGGGGCTGAAATATTCCTTTTGGAAAATGCGCTTAGTCTCGATAAACCTGGAGGTCGCGGTGTATTCATGGGAAAAATCCTGGAGGTCGCACTTCCCTCCCTGATCGCAGACCGGGCAATCCAGGGGATGATTGGCCAGGATAAATTCGAGCACCGACTTGTGGGCATCGTGAACAACCGTCGTGGCGGTCCGAACGGCCATGCCTTCGGTTGCCAGCGTGCTGCAAGAGGTCTGGAGCTTCGGCATCTTTTCGACTTCGACCAGGCACATGCGGCAGTTCGCGTCGGGCTTGAGCTTCGGATGGTAGCAGAAGTGCGGCACCATCACGCCGACCCGGCGAGCGGCTTCGATCACCAGGGTGCCCTTCGGCACCGAGATGGGAATGCCGTCGATGGTCAATCGAACGGTCTCTGTTGTCGTAGTAGCCATAGTACGTCTTCAGGTCTGAATATCATCAAGTCGAAACATACAACACTGCAGACTTTGTGACTTGACGACTTTAAGACATTCGACCATTTTCAATGTCTCGCCCCTGCCGGTTCCAGCTTGATTAGATTCGCTGCTTCCGCTGCTTGTATCAGCGCAACGTATTCAGGCCGCCAATGTTTAAGCGTGCTCATGATCGGCGCCACTTCCGCATCGCCGAACGCGCAGACCGTTCGGCCTTCAATGTTCTTGCATAGATGGACCAAGGTTTCAAGATCCTCCATCTGCCCCCGCTTCGCGACAATTCGGCGCATGGTTTGTACCAGCCAGGAGCTTCCCTCTCGGCAGGGGCTGCACTTGCCGCAAGACTCATGATAAAAAAACTCCATGAGGCGGAGCGCGGCCCATACCATGTCCGTCCCCTCTTCCATCACCGTCACCCCGCCGGAGCCGAGCATGGAGCCGGCCGCGGCAACCGATTCAAAATCGAGTTTGACGTCGATGTGGATCGGTGTGAGGAACGGTGCTGACGCCCCCCCGGGGATGAAAGCCTTGAGCGGTTTGTCGGAACGCATGCCTCCGGCTTGTTCATAGATCAATTCGCGAAAAGTGACCCCCATCGGCACCTCGTAATTCCCGGGCCGTTTCACATGACCGCTGACGCAGAATACTCTGGTGCCGGTGCTCTTCGGTGGAGAACCGATCGACGCAAACCATTCGGGGCCCCGGCCGACGATGTGAGGAAGGTTGGCCAAAGTCTCGATGTTATTCACCACAGTCGGTTTGTTATAGAGACCGTGGGTCGCCGGAAAGGGGGGCTTGATGCGCGGCAGGCCGCGCTTGCCTTCGAGCGACTCCAGCAATGCCGTTTCTTCTCCGCAGATATAGGCGCCGGCGCCTCGGTGTACCCACACATTGGCGGTGATTTTGGTGCCCAGGATATGCGCGCCGATATATCCGGCAGTTCTGGCTTCGGCGATCGCCTGCTCCAAGATCCTGGCCCCAAGGACGAATTCGCCCCGTATATAAATGTAGGCAGTTTCCGCTCCGATCGCATAACAAGCGAGCACGATGCCTTCTAGTATTTGATGGGGATCCCGTTCGATGAGCTGGCGGTCCTTGAACGTGCCCGGCTCACTTTCATCCGCGTTGCAACAGAGATAGCGTGGACCTTGGTAGCCCTTGGGCAGAAATCCCCATTTCACACCGGTCGGAAAACCTGCGCCGCCGCGGCCTCGAAGCCCCGATTTCATCACCATGGCGGTAACTTCGGCCGGCGGTACCTTCCCCATGACTTTACGGAGCGCCTGATAACCGCCCGCGCGCTCGTAATCTTGGAGCGAGCCGGTATAGCCTGGCTGCATCATATTCTTGAGCAATATCAGTTCGTGTTTAGGCATGACGTTCCGAATTAAAAATGCAAAATTAAAAATGCAAAATGGTCGGCCAAATTTTTCATTTTACATTTCTCATTTTTCATTGCGCTTTTGGCGCCTCCGGCCACATAAATGGGCCGGTCTTGAGGGGACAGGTTCCGTTTGTTTTGAGATCGGCCAGGATTCGGTCGAATCTTTCCTCTGTGAGCCGTTCGTAATAGTCTTCGTTGACCTGCATCATCGGCGAGGTGCCACAGGCGGCGAGGCATTCGACCACGCTAAGGGTAAACAGTCGGTCGGTCGTCGTCTCACCTGGCCCGATTCCCAGTTTCGTCTTCACCCACCCGACCACTGTATCCGACCCGGCCAGCGCGCACATCAGAGACTTACAGACTTGAAGATGAAATTTCCCCACAGGCTTGAGATTGAGCATCGTATAAAATGTGGCCGTTTCATAGACTTGCGGCGGAGTCAGACGCAAAAGTCCCGCAATCTCCTTCATCGCCACCTCAGACACAAAGCCCTCATCCCGTTGCGCCAGATACAGCAAAGGAATCAGCGCCGAGCGCTTCACCGGATAGCGTGACAGGATGCTGTCTATCTCCTGCTTATACTTTTCGGTCAGCATGTGTGCATCCTGAATGTTGAATGTTCAATGGTAAATGTTGAATGGGGACTCCGGAAATTAAACATTGTCCATTCATCATTAAACATTCGCTGCATCACCTATCACACTCCCCCATGACGACATCGTAGGTTCCAAAGATCGTGATGATGTCGGAAATCAGGTAGCCGCGTGCCATGTGGTCGAAGGCCCCCATGTGCACGAATGACGGCGCGCGAATCTTCATTCGGTAGGGACGGGGACTGCCGTCGCTGACGATGAAAAATCCCAATTCGCCCTTCGGGGCCTCGGTCGCACAGTAGGTCTCGGCCTTGGGAGGCTTGATGCCCTGGGTGTAGATGATGAAATGATGGATCAAGCTTTCCATGTCCCGCATGACCAATTCCTTTGGCGGCGGGATATATTGCGGCGCATCGGCCATGATCGGCCCTGCCGGCAGCTGATCGAGACATTGAGCGATAATCCTGGCGCTCTGCCGCATTTCCTCCATGCGGATCCAATACCGGTCGTAGGTGTCCCCGTTCTTGCCGATCGGCACTTCCCAATCGACTTTGTCGTACACACCGTAGGGTTCGGCCTTGCGGACATCGTAGGCAACACCCGACCCGCGTAAGACCGGTCCGGTACAGCCGAAACTGATCGCGTCTTCGGCTGAGAGCACCGCCACGTTCTTCGTGCGACCGATCCAGATGCGGTTCGCCGCGATGAGCGAATCGTACTCCTTGACCTTCTCGGGAAAGATATCGAGGAACGCCTTCATCCGCTGAACCAGCTCGGGGGTGAAATCGCTGTCGACCCCCCCGATGCGATAGTAGTTCAGGGTCAGACGGGCTCCGCAGAGTTTCTCAAACATATCCAGCAAAACTTCACGTTCCCGGAAGGTCCAGAAAAACACGGTCATTGCGCCGACATCGAGAGCCTGCGTGCCGAGCCAAAAGAGGTGGCCGATGATACGTTGCATCTCGGCCACGATGGTCCGGATGTACTCGGCTCGGATCGGCACCGTAATTTCGAGGAGTTTTTCCACAGTGCGGACATACGAGTAATTGTTGGACATGGCGCAGACATAGTCGAGCCGATCCGTGTGCGGAATGATCTGCATGTAGGTCAGACCTTCGGACAATTTCTCGACGCCTCGATGCAGGTAACCGAGGTCCGGTGTGGCTTTCACAATCCGTTCACCGTCCAGTAGGAGCACGACACGCAACACGCCGTGGGTGCTCGGATGCTGCGGCCCCATGTTCAGCAGCAATTCCTCTTGCCGCTGGGAACTGGGAAGATCGGGCTCGGCACGAAAGAAGTGCTTCTGCTCCTCGGAGACTTCGCTCTCGACAACATCGACCGGGGTCTCGTCGAATTTCGGAATGAATTCGAACCGGCTGCGCCAGCCGCGCCCTTCGGTCGGAAAGTCCTTTCTCAACGGATATCCCTCGTCATAATCTTCCGGCATCAGAATGCGCCGGAGATCGGGATGACCGGAAAAACGAATACCCATCATGTCGTATACTTCCCGCTCCAGAAACTCGGCGCCCTTCCAAATTCCGGTGACCGACGCAATCGTCGGATCATCCTCCGTGATGCGCGCCTTGAGACGTAGACGCTGCCGAAGCGGAAGCGAGTGCAAGTGGTAGACGACTTCGAACCGCAGCTGATCTTCGGGGTAATCGACCGAGCAGATATCCGTGAGATGATCGAAGGCCGCCTCCGGCGCATCGTGCAAATAGCGCATAATTTCCAGGAGGCGCCCAGCGGCCACGGAGACGGAGGTCTCAGCGCGTGCGGCATCCACGCGGGTCGCGAGGATCGCATCCGGGAACCGGGCTTTGAGTGTCTCAAGAAGTGAATGCATGGTTAATGGTCGATGGTTAATGGTTCAATAGTCCATGGTCAGTGGTGCCGGTCTCTTCATCAACCATTGACCATCAGCCATCAACATCATCTTACGAACACCTTTTCCCTCTGAATCTTTTCCTGCAACTTCAGTAATCCATCGAGCAACGCTTCCGGACGGGGCGGGCAGCCCGGCACATAGACATCGACCGGAATGATCTGGTCGACGCCCTGGACCACCGCGTAACTGTTGTAATGGTTGCCTGACGTGGCGCAGGAACCCATGGAAATGACATAGCGCGGTTCCGGCATCTGGTCGTAGATGCGCCTGATTACCGGCGCCATCTTGCGCGTCACAGTACCGGCGATGATCATGAGATCGGCCTGCCGCGGCGAGGCCCGAAAAACCCCGGCGCCGAATCGATCCAGATCGTACCGCGACGACACCGTCGCAATCATTTCGATAGCGCAGCAGGCCAGGCCGAACGTCATCGGCCACAACGCCGACTTCCGAGACCAATTCACGACCGCGTCCAGATTGGTCGTCAGAATATTCGCCTCGAATTGTCTCTCCAAAAAGCTCACTACGTTCGCTCCAATGTTGAATTTGGAATGAGGAATGAAAAATTCCAGAGCACAGAACCTCTCAATTCAACATTCCACATTTCTCTTTCGCGCGCCTTCGGCGCGCTAGTCCCATTCTAACGCCCCCTTCTTCCAGGCATACCAGAATCCGGCCAGCAGAATACCGATAAACACGAGCATCTCGATGAGGCCCAGCAGGCCGAGGGATTGAAACCGGACAGCCCAGGGGACCATAAAAATGATCTCGATATCGAAAATGACGAACAGCATCGCGATGATGTAATAGCGCATCGGGAACTGGATGCGCGCGTCGGAAAACAGCGGGCTTCCGCTCTCATAGGGTGTCAGCTTGGCTCGATAGGGGCGACTCGGCCGAATAAGCGAGCCGCCGAGCAGCGCAAAGGCGCCGAAGATAAGACCAACGACGATAAATAAGAGAATCGGTATGTAATTCTCTGGAACGCCTAGGCTATCCATCAGTAAACCCTATGGTTGATGGTTAATGGTTAATGGCAGATGGTGCATGGAAGGACCGTGCTCATAAATTTTCATCAGCCATCTTCCATCAACCATTATCCATTCGCACCCACGGCAAGCGCCGAGCCGAAGAAGGGTTTGAATTTCAACCCGTCCAGTTCCGGATGATTGATCCCCTTGTGTTGGATAAGCACCTTAAACGTGCTACCCATGCCATTCGGCTTCAGAAGATGAATCGCGGCGCGAAACTCCGGACTCTCCGGTTTTAATGCCCCGATCATCCCTTCCACGCCGAGCCCCATGAGAAAACTCATTTGATTTGTGAACCCCGTCACGTGGAGCCCTTGTTTCTCACCGGCAGAAGCCAGATTCGAAAAATCTACGTGCGCGGTCATATCCTGTTCACCGATGCGATTGAAGGGATCGTCGTTCGTCTGCTGCCGGAAATAGCAGAGGAACGTACCGTCCTTCCGCTCAGGCCCATAGAGATCCTGCGCCGTATGGCCATAATCGATCGTCATAACAAATCCACGATCCATCAGCCGAGCGACCTGCTCCATCCAATCCAGCGCCTGAGTATTCACCTCAGTTCGGTAGCCTTCAGGCCACGCGGTGTTGAGTTGTTGTAGATATCGAGCGAGCGCGGACGTCGACAGGGGCTTGAGACAGCTCACAAAGTCTCCGTCTCGATAGTCCACACAGAGCTCTTCAGTCTGTCCGTTCGTGACCTGAATCCGATGCACCGGGAAGGCATCGATCAATTCATTGCTATAGAACAAACCAGTCACGCTCTGCTGAGCCAGCTCACCGAGGTCCTCCACCCAAGTGACAAGGCCCGGCTTGCTGAGCCAATGAGCCAAGCTCTGGCGCTGCCGTTCCCGCATCGCCGGGCTCCGTTCGATTAGCACATAGCGAACACGAGATGCGAAGTCGCCCTGCTGGGCATGGATCGCCGCCAGAAGGTCGCGGACTAACAAGCCTTTGCCTGCGCCCATTTCGACAATCGTGAAGGGAGTGGAGCATCCCAATAATTCGTCCATTTGTCTGGCTTGTGCGGCAATCGCACGGCCGAGAATCGGATGCACATCGGAGCTGGTGTAGAAATCGCCGGACCAGCCGATACGCTCATGGTCCGTACCCACCGAGTCACACATGTAGTAGCCAAATTTGGGATGGTACAGCGCCAGTTCCATGAAGCGGACAAAGGGGATTGGCCCGTTTCTGGCGATCTCGGACGAAATGGCAGCGATGAGTTCGGGATGCCCGGTTGTCACAAGCAACTCCTCTTCATTCTCCTTCGCCGAATACCCCGTAGCGTCTGCGGGAAACTCCATCCCATCGACAACACAAGAAAAGTGACACCACTAGCCGAGGATACACCCCACCCCTCCCTCTTGAAGGGTCAATAGAGGGCCGAAAGTCGCGTAGATTAGCCTTGAATTTGCTGCTAAGTCAAGGTGAACTCAGGGAGAAATTGCGTTTGAGCAGAGAGGGTTAGGAGGAGAGTCGAGGGTAAGCTTTATTGTTCAAGCGACCTGGCTGCTTTGTTTGTTCGATGGTCCGAGAAGCTGCCTGATGGCTTGATTGAGTTCGGCGATGCCGAAGGGTTTTTGGAGAAAAGTAAGTTGGTCCTTGTGGAACGACTGAGAGGCTGTTTCGGCTTCAGGACTGCCGGACATCAACACCACTTTGAGACCTGGGCGCTGGATAAGAAGGTCGGAGACCAGTTGATCGCCCATCATGTCCGGCATTTTCCAATCCGTGACCAATGCGTCAATGGTGGAATGGAATTCCGCTGCAACCCGCTTTGCCTGTTGGGCATTGCTGGCAGTCAGTACACAATAGCCTATGCGGGCCAGCTCCATCTCGAATATGATCGTAATAGCCGATTCGTCGTCGACAAGCAGAATCGTGTCTTTGCGTGCACTATTGATGTCAGCGACAACCCCCATGAAATCCATACCTCCGTTTCGGATTCGCGACCGAGCCAAGTCGAATGCCATGCTACCGCAGAGGCTCCAACTGACAAAGCAATAATTGTAATTCCTCCGTCAGGATTGTTCCGGCGCCTGACAGAGGAGGGGATGGGGGCGGCCAGGTGCCCTTCTTGCTCGCAGAGCGCGCAATAAAAACGTGCTCGCTCAATGCGCGCAGTAAAGGGCAGCCTCGACCGCTCCCTAAGTAGAGGGTTTTAGCCAATTGAAGACCCACGCCAGGGCTCATAGCACGTCCAGGTACCCTTCTAACTCGCAGAACGCGCACGATGAAAAGGATGGGAAGGACACCCACGTTGGTCCTGTGCTCCCGGAACGCGCACGATCAGAATGTGCTCGTTCGACGGCCGCACTTAGACCAACATGGATGCCCTTCCCAGAGAGAAAAAGCTAGCGAGCCGGAAGGGTTAATTTGGAAGATCAATCAGCCCCCATCCCTGCAGAAATAACGAGCGGCATTGGAAGGATCAGGCAAGAAACGGGGCAGGTCATTCATTCAAAGAAGGATCTGGCACTATCACTATGAGGGCCGCAATGAGGAGTGTGCGATTGCAAAACCCCATTTCCTCAGATCAGCAAGTGCGAGGAGACGCAGACGTAGTCACAAGCCAGATGGTTGGGGACAAGTGCTAAGTCTAGGCTTTCTCTCCCGCCATGACTGTCCAGAACTTTGATAGTGCTTCGCGCCTGAGTTTGTAGTATCGACGCCTTGAAATATCACCTGTCTTTCGACGCTGTCTCAACTTCTCTTCTGTTTTATGAAAACGCTTTCCTACCTCTCTCCTTCTCGCGCGCAAAGCTGCTCGCTTCATAGCCCGCTTACCGTGAGCTTTCACGTGACAGGATGGGCACAGCCAGCTCGCTCGGAGAGGGTATCGATAGTCACGATGATGGCCGTGTAATTCCCGTTTGATCGTTCGCTTCTGACAATGTTCACAACGCGAAGGTTTCTTAACGGTGCCACGCGCTATCGCCTGTTGGAGTTTCCGCTGTGCGCATTCATGTTTCGCCTGACGTTCTTTTCTCCTCTCCCATCGTACATCTTTCACATGCCATCGTATCCATGAACGAATTGTGGATAACGAGACAGCGTGCATATTTCGTGAATAATATCGTCTTAGAGCAAGCTCATATTTCCGGAGCGACCAGTTTTGTCTTCGACACAGGACCATCAATCGAACGAGTGGATCATCAGAAGCCATGCAATCATGTTATGGCGAGTGAGGATTTAGCGCAACGGCAAACGGTATTTCTAATGAGATGGAGTTTGGCCATACTTTGACCCGTAAAGCTCGCCGGTAACAGATTTGGCAACATCGTCAGCGTAGATCCGTTGTACTTCACGAAAAACGACATGAGGTTGGCTTGCGAGAACGCGCCATCCGAGATGACCAATGATGCCCGTGAGAAATGGGGTATTGCAAACATACATTGACCTGCTCGGTTTGCTTCAGTTGACGACTTACAGTGGCCTTCGCAAGACCTCGCGGAGCGTACCAATGACCTGGAGACCGTCAAATTGTTACGAGATGAGTGCGAGACGAGAGGCAGATCAGGCAATCACGGATCTGCACTGCGTAAGCCGCGATGGAGAAAATGCAAATGCATATCTGGCGCGTTCATTTTCTTCGAATCGCAGAAGTCTCGGTTTCGCAGTTCTCCTCCCCCACATCCCTTTCACGACGCTGACGCTTCTCGCGGACCTTGCCGGAGAAGCGGGGACCCACCGAGATTCTTCTGGGAAGGAAAGCTGGAACTGACCGAGGCACTGCGACACTAGTCGCAGCCGAGGGAATTCCAGAAGGTTTCTGCCCAGGAGAATCCGGAAGGGTCGCTTTGGAGACAGGGGAGCGAGAGCGTCAGCGTCGTGTTCTTTACGTTCCGTGGCACTTCTTGTATTTTTTCCCGCTGCCGCAGGGGCAGGGGTCGTTGCGGCCGACTTTGTCGTCGC
>CAZGYZ010000010.1:0-21701 GCA_964530675.1 uncultured Nitrospira sp.
CCTCGTTGGACGCGCGCAGTTGGGATCATCCCAGCCACCCCTTAGTAAGTGATAGATCGCTGCGGCCTTGCTTGGGCCAAGGCGCGTCTCGGCGCGCCAGGGTTGGGAGGGTGAGAAGGCTGAACATTTTGAGCATCTTGTAGGATTGTCTTCCGTGACGTGCCACAATGGTTTTTCAGAAACCGGATAACGGAATAGGTTACCGATGAATCGCGTAATAGCAGCATGGAGATCGGTCGGGCAGGAATCGCTTAATCTGCCGAATTTCATTACGCTGACGCGCATCCTCTTGATTCCTGTCTTCGTGGTGCTGTTTGCCACGCCGACCCCTGACCGATCCCTCAGTGCAGCGATCATCTTCGTCGTTGCAGCTGTCACCGATTTGTTGGATGGCTATCTGGCTCGCCGTAACGGCCAGGTAACCACATTGGGGAAACTCCTCGATCCCATCGCCGATAAGTTGTTGGTCCTCTCAGCCTTAATTCTTCTGGTCAACGTAGATCGTGTGAGCGCGCTGGTTGCGATATTGATCATCGCGCGCGAAGTTGCAGTCACGGGGATTCGGGCCATTGCCGCAGGCGAAGGCATGGTGATGTCAGCTGAGACGACGGGTAAGTATAAGATGGCACTGCAGGTCGTAGCGATCGTACTGTTGATTCTCGAGGACACGTTCTTATCCGATCTCGGCAATCTGCATCTCGCCGGTATTGTCACGCTCTATCTGTCGCTGGTGCTCGGCTATGTCTCAGGCGGTCAATATGTGTGGAGCTTCTGGAGGCAGGTTGTAGCCAAGGGACTATAGCTCGTTTCTCTGGTCTTTTTGGTTCATCTGGTTTATCTCGTTTTTCTGGTTTGTCTGGTTCTCATACCGGACAAACGAAAAGAACCAAACAAACCAAATGAACCAGACAGACCGAGTTTGTTCGGTGTTCGCACCTCCCCTCATATCCTCTGATCCATGAACGAAGAACTCCTGTGCGCGTTAATGACGGTACTTGGCTATCTGCTGGGGGCCATTCCCTTCGGCATCGTGGTGTCGAAGGCGATGGGATTACCCGATCCACGAACGGTCGGCAGCAAGAACGTCGGGTTTACCAACGTGTTGCGTGTATCCGGCAAGAAGGCGGGCGTCCTTACGCTTCTTGGAGACATGGGCAAAGGGTGGCTGCTGGGCTGGGTCGCGATGCAGTGGCTCACCGTCGAATCCTTCATCATGATCGTGGCGTTTGCGCCGATCCTCGGACATCTCTTCTCGCCGTTTCTAGGTTTCAAGGGAGGGAAGGGTGTGGCAACAGCCATGGGCGTGGTATTGGGTCTATCTCCCTCTATCGGGCTTCTCATGTTATTGATCTGGCTGGGGGCCGTCGCGATTTGGCGCTATTCGTCCGGTGGTGCGCTGGCAGCTTTCGGGTGCTTACCGGTTGTGGCGATTGTGAACGAACAGCGACAGGAGTTTTTTATCTTTTCTCTGCTCGTGAGCACACTGATTTGGTTCAAACACAAGGATAATATTATCCGACTCTGGAAGGGGACGGAGAGCAAAATGGGGAAAAAGAAACAGGAATTAGAGGAGTAGGGATCAGTGCGGCGGCCTTCTTGCTCGCAGAGCCCTCACGATAAAAAGGATTGGAAGGGCACCCACGTTGGTTCTGTGCTCCCGGAACGCGCGCCCTGAGAAGGGCCTCGTTCGACGGCCGCACGTAGACCAATATGGGTGTCCTTCCAAGAGAAGCAAGCGAGCTTGGAAAGATCAATTAGATGGATGATGGTCGCTCGATGCGCGCAGTGAACGACCGCCTCACTATCCCCTATTTTACTTTGAAGGGGGAAGAAGGGGGAAGAAGGGGAAAGCTTGTGAAGCAGGGTTATCGGTTGATCATTGTGGACAAGGCCGGTGTGTTGGTCTCTGAATTTCAACTGACGGAGAACGCACTGGCTCAGCCGGAAGCTTTTGTCATGGCGCTCAAACAGTCGATCGAGAACATTGAAGAGGAAGAGCCCTGACATAAAAAGACCGTTGTCTGGTGTATCTGATTGGCTGGTCTGTTTGGTTCATCTTGTTTGTCTGGTTCACCGACCGGACGAACGAACAAGACAAACCAAAGAAACCAAATAAACCAGACAGACCAGATCAACCCGTCCAGCCGGTCTTGCGCGATCGATTATTGGAAATGGACGCCTCCTAACGTGCCTGTGCATTGACTATTCCAGCCTCAATTATACTGCTTGACTCCCGTACTCAATGCGTCCAGGGTGATGTTGCGAGGTGTGAAGCTCGCTGACTGTCCCATCTCTTGTGCTTCCTGATCCTTCTGGGCGTGACCGATTCTCCAGTCTCCTCCGTTTCGATGTCAGAGTTTCTCTGAACGGCTGTATGCCTTGTGTCATGGTCTGCTGATGGAGGCGGCCAAGACGCCAGCCATGCTCCAGAGGACTGCTCGACTCACGCTCGCATTACATAGAAAGGAGTGAGCCATGCTCTACTACGCACTGGTGTTCCTGGTGGTCGGCGTGATTGCCGGCGCCCTGAATCTCGCCGGGGTATCCGCGGTTGCGGTGCAGATTTCCTGGGTTCTGTTCTTGATCGGGATCGCGTTGGTCGCGATCCATGTGATCACGGGGCGCTCCGCTCGGGTTGTATGACTGGGGGCCTGTCGGGAGTCCGACAATTTCTAAGGGTGATGATCTGACGCCAATGTGAAGCTGTGGGATCAATGTTTTACACAGGAGGATGATGCGATGAACGCTGAACAACTCAAGGGGAAATGGACCCATTTCAAAGGCGAATTGAAACAGAAGTGGGGCAAGTTTACCGATGATGATTTGAAGCAGATCGAAGGGAACTACGAGAAGTTTATCGGAAAAGTTCAGGAGCGATATGCCGGGAAAAAGGTCGAGCTGATGAAGTGGGCGGCCGCGTGGCATGAGAAGCCGACGCCGAAAGCCGTGGCGAAGAAGCCCCGCTGAATAGGCCGCACGGCATGCTGAGGTTCAGCGAGGCTTCGTTGGTATTGAGCCGAGCGAGCCGAGTCTGCCTCTGCACTCTTCAAATGAGCAGTTTTGAGAAGACTGCCATGCAGTCTAGTTAGATAGACTTGAGCGAAGACTTTGCGCGACTGTGCTGATATAGTTACGCCTTGTATCTCACCCTCCGGTCAGGCAGGCATATGGTATGAGACCTCCTCTCATGCCGGGCTTGAGCGAGCGAGAGATTCTTGGCTTCCTACGGTTTGGCTTGAATCTGCCGCTGAGCTAGTTTAGCCAGGACCACCTGTCCAAGTGAGCAGCACAGCCGCTGCTCACTTCCACTTTATTCTCCTTCGCCGAATACCCCGTAGCTTGCTACGGGGATGAAGGCGAGGGGAACCCTCCGTAGCCTTGGCAAAGGAGGGTAGTGGCTTCGGAGAATTTCGCAAGATACCCCGCAGCTTGCTGCGGGGAGCTTCATTTCGAAAGCACTCGATCTTCTCTTTTGCATTGGACTTCGAACGCACACGTTGGCCTTGAGACATTCGTCTCGAATCGACCGTTGTCCTAAAGCAGCGGCGAAGAGGGGCAACCCACCAGCTACCCCGGTCGCAGATTGGCTCGCGAGACCGCACCTCTAAGAGAAAGAGATCTCACACGTGAAGGTAAGCAGCAAGATCAATCTCGGGAGCTTGCTCCATTTCAGGGCAAGCTTCCCCGAAAACGACTTGGCAGAAAAGTATGCCAGTGGCGAGCCGCCGTTGCGTTCGGAGCTCTTCAGCGCCGATCAAATGGAGCAACACGGCAAGACCCTGGCAGGCCTGCACCAGTTGAGCCCGGGACAGGCCCCGGACCAGCTCCTGAGCAGGCTGGCGGAGAATGAAGACGTCCTGATCGGGGTCCGCGATCTGTTGGCAGAGGCGGTGAAGGCGAACCGTCGGATTACGCCGGCCGGGGAATGGCTGCTCGATAACTTCTATCTCATTGAAGAACAGATTCGCACGGCCAAGAGACATTTGCCCAAGGGGTACAGCCGGGAGCTGCCTCGCATATTGGATGGCTCAACGGCCGAGCTCCCGCGCGTGTATGCCATCGCGCTTGAAACGATCTCGCACGGCGATGGACGAGTCGATCCGGGAAGCCTCAGCAGTTTCGTTGCCGCCTACCAGACGATCACCGGCCTCACGCTAGGCGAATTATGGGCCATCCCTATCATGCTCCGCCTGGCGCTCATCGAGAATCTCCGGCGCGCGGCGACGCGGATCGCCGCCCAGAGAATCGACCGCAATCGCGCCGACTACTGGGCGGATCAGATGATGGAAACCGCAGAGAAGGATCCGAAGAGTGTGATTCTGGTGATCGCGGACATGGCACGATCGAGCCCGCCGATGGCGAGTGCGTTTGTGGCGGAGTTCGCGCGCAGGTTGCAGGGGCAAAGCCCTGCATTGGCATTGCCGCTTACCTGGATCGAGCAGCGGCTCTCCGAGTCCGGCCTGACGATTGAGCAGTCAGTGCAGTCGGAAAACCAGCAGCAGGCCGTCGACCAGGTCTCCATCAGCAACAGCATCGGCAGTCTCAGGTTCCTGGGGGCGATGGACTGGCGCGAGTTCGTTGAGACGATGAGCGTGGTCGAGCAGACACTGCGCAAGGACCCCGCTGCAGCCTATGGCAAGATGGATTTTGCCACTCGCGATCGCTACCGTCACAAGGTGGAGATGATGGCGAGGAGCAGCAGGCTCTCGGAATACGAAGTGGCGAGCCACGCGATTCACCTGTCGCAGCAGGCTGCGGGCAGGAACGGCGGCGACGATCGAGAGGCTCATGTTGGTTTCTACCTGATCGACAAGGGAGTCCCTCAGCTCGAACAAACGGCGGAGGTGCGCCTCTCCGCATCTGACGCATTTCAGCGAACGAGCGGTCGGTTTCCGTTGTTCCTCTATGTCGGTACGATTGTCTTGATGACGGGGGTCTTCACCGGCGGATTACTGGCAGCGGCGTATGCCGAGGATGAGGAGGGTTGGTTACTCGCACTGGCCGGTCTCCTGTCCCTAATCTGTACAAGTCAGCTGGCGGTCGCGCTGGTGAATTGGCTTGCGACAGTGTTGGTGACGCCGCATGCGCTGCCGCGAATGGACTTCTCCAAGGGCATCCCCCCGGAATCGCGCGCGCTGGTCGTGGTCCCGACGATGCTGAGCAGCGTTGAAAACATCGAGGCGCTCATCGAGGCGCTCGAAGTCCGGTTCCTGGCCAATCGAGACGAATACCTCTACTTCGGCCTGTTAACCGATTTTCGAGACGCGCACGAGGAAACGCTTCCGGAAGACGAGCCTCTGTTGCGGCTGGCCCAGAAAAGAGTCGATGAGCTGAATGGAAAGTACAGAGAGGCGACACGCGATGCGTTCTTTTTGTTTCATCGCCCGCGCCGGTGGAATCCTGGGGAACGGATCTGGATGGGGCACGAACGGAAACGAGGCAAGCTTGCGGATTTGAATTCACTTCTGCGAGGTGGCTCACCGGATTGCTTCTCCCTCGTCGTCGGCGAGACTGAGGTGCTGTCGAACGTGCGATACGTGATCACCCTCGACACGGATACACAACTGCCGCGTGATGCGGCGCGGCAGTTCGTGGGAGCCATGGCGCATCCGCTGAATCGTGCGCGGTACGACGAACACAAGCAGCGGGTCTGCGAAGGATACGGCATCCTGCAGCCACGCGTCGGCGTGAGCCTCCCAGGCACGAACCGGTCGCGCTATGCGCGACTCAACGGGAGTGAGCCTGGCATCGATCCCTATACGCGCGCCATCTCCGATGTGTATCAGGACTTGTTCAGTGAAGGCTCGTTCATCGGCAAGGGGATCTATGAGGTGGACGCGTTCGAACGCGCACTCGCAGGTCGCTGTCCTGAGAACCGGATTCTCAGTCACGATCTTCTGGAAGGGTGCTATGTGCGGGCGGGACTGTTGAGCGATGTGCAGTTGTACGAGGAGAATCCCGCTTGCTACAGCGTGGATGTGAGCCGGAGGCACCGCTGGATCCGTGGGGATTGGCAGCTTGCCGGGTGGCTCCTGCCGCGCGTTCCAGGTCCCGGAGCGCGGCGTCAGAAAAATCCGCTCTCTGGACTGTCCCGATGGAAGCTCTTCGACAACCTTCGGCGTAGTCTCGTGCCTTCAGCATTGACCGTCCTGTTGCTGCTCGGCTGGACGGTCTTGTCACCGCTCTGGTTGTGGACCTTGGCGGTGATCGGAATCACCCTGATTCCTCCGTTGCTTGCCGCTATTCTGGATCTGTTTCAGAAGCCGGAGGATGTATTGCCGGAGCAGCATTTCGCCGCCGCGCTACGCTCGGCCGGGGAGCATATCGTTCAGACGATATTCACGGTCGTGTGCCTTCCCTACGAGGCGTTCTTCAGTTTGGATGCGATTGTGCGCACGATCTGGCGAATGTTGGTCACGCATACACGACTGCTCGAATGGAGTCCGTCAAGCAATCAGGATCGCGATCGCCGCACAGGCCTTGTCGCCTACTGTCGGATGATGTGGATCGGGCCCGTTCTTGCCACT
The DNA here is from genome assembly GCA_964530675.1 of uncultured Nitrospira sp. Lineage (GTDB taxonomy): Bacteria > Nitrospirota > Nitrospiria > Nitrospirales > Nitrospiraceae > Palsa-1315. The sequence goes on from CAZGYZ010000010.1 coordinate 6,528, forward strand.
GCCGCGGTGATCTATCTGGCGCTGTCGGAGCCCGGTGCGTTCGATGTGGCGATGCCCGTTCTGGGTCTCTGGTTCGCCTCCCCCGCGATCGCGTGGTGGATCAGCCAACCGATTACTCGGCGCGAAGTGTATCTGACGGGCGACCAGACTATCTTTCTCCGGAAACTTGCCCGAAAGACCTGGGCGTTCTTCGAGCAGTTCGTCGGTCCAGACGATCATTGGCTGCCGCCTGATAACTATCAGGAGCATCCCGTTGCCGTGGTCGCGCATCGCACGTCGCCGACCAATATGGGGCTCGCGCTGCTCGCAAACTTGTCCGCGTACGACTTCGGCTACATTTCAGCTGGACAGCTCATCGACCGCACGACGAATGCGCTCCATACGATGAAATCATTGGAACGGCACCGGGGCCACTTCTATAACTGGTACGACACGCAGTCGCTGAAACCGCTCCTGCCGACCTATGTGTCGACGGTGGACAGCGGAAATCTTGCGGGCCATCTGTTGACATTGCGGCCGGGTCTGCTTGCACTCCCGGATCAGAAGATCCTAGGGTCGCGATTCTTTGACGGACTCAGCGACACGCTTAGGGTCCTCGAGGATGCTGTAGGGGAAACCACTCCGGCCCAACTCGCTCTATTTCAGAAGCATCTGGAGTCTGCCTCCGAATCCAGGCCAACCACGCTCACGGCAGCGCGGCTCTGCCTTGACCGGCTGGCCACGACCGCCGAGGAGGTGCTCGCTAGCGTGCAGGCTGCCCCAGAGAGTCAAGCGACCTGGTGGGCGCGCGCACTCACCCGGCAATGCCAAGACGCCCTCGCCGACCTCATCCTGCTCGCACCGTGGGCATTGCTGTCGGCCTCACAGAATAGGCTGAGCGAATGTGGCAACATCGACGAAATCCCCACGCTGCGTGAATTGGCGAGACTTGACGCGGCGTGTCTGCCGGTAATCGAGCATCAGTTTGGGACGGAGGCGATGCATGAGGAGCACGCTGGGGTTGATGGCCTTCAACGGCTCGTTGCGAAGGCAAGTCGGCGCGCCAGAGAAAGAATCGCGGCCGTCGAGGGACTGGCTCGTCAAGCCAGTCATTTCGCCAGCGTGGAATATGATTTCCTGTTCGATAAGGGCTGTCATCTGCTGGCGATCGGCTACAACGTCGGCGAGCGCCGGAGGGACTCGAGTTACTACGATCTGCTGGCTTCGGAAGCAAGATTGTGCAGTTTTGTGGCGATTGCACAGGGACAACTGCAGCAGGAGCATTGGTTTGCTCTCGGACGTCTCCTCACGACCGCCGGTGGAGGGCCGGTGCTCATCTCATGGAGCGGGTCAATGTTCGAGTACCTCATGCCGCTGCTGGTGATGCCGACATACGAACACACGCTGCTCGACCAGACTTGCAAGGCGGCGGTGGAGCGACAGATCCAATATGGAAAACAGCGCGGCGTCGCGTGGGGTATTTCTGAATCCGGCTACAACACGATCGACGTTCATCTGAATTACCAATACCGCGCATTTGGCGTGCCCGGTCTAGGACTCAAACGTGGACTCGCAGATGATGTGGTCATTGCGCCTTACGCCTCGGCGCTTGCGCTGATGGTGGCGCCCGAGGAGGCGTGCCTGAATCTACAGCGACTCGCGGCTGAAGGGGTTGAGGGCCCATTCGGTTTGTACGAAGCGATCGACTATACGCCTGCCCGTCTCCCACGCGGACTATCGAGTGCGGTGATTCGATCCTATATGGCCCATCATGAGGGCATGAGTTTGCTCTCTCTAGCCTACCTGCTCCTGGACCGTCCGATGCAGAAGCGATTCGAATCGGATCCGTTGTTCCAGGCGACCATGCTGTTGCTTCAGGAGCGGATTCCAAAGGCGACGGCATCCTATTCGCACACCGTGGAACTCTCTGACTTACGTACGACCTTTGGTGATGCCGAGATGCCGGTGCGCCGGTTCAGCAGCCCGCACACTCCGATACCGGAGGTGCAGTTATTGTCGAACGGCCGATACCACGTGATGATCACGAACGCGGGGGGTGGGTACAGCCGTTGGAAGGACATGGCCGTGACACGCTGGCGCGAAGACAGTACCTGCGACAACTGGGGCACGTTTTGTTATCTCCGCGATGTGACGAGCGGGGAGTTCTGGTCCACCGCCTATCAGCCGACTGTAAAGGAACCGAAGAATTACGAAGTCATTTTTTCTGAGGGACGAGCTGAGTTTCGCCGCCGCGACCAGGGTATCGAGACGCATACCGAAATCGTGGTGTCGCCGGAAGATGATATCGAACTGCGTCGAATCCGCATCACCAACGGCTCGCGGACCAGCCGGGCGATCGAGATCACGAGTTACGCGGAAGTGGTACTCGCATCGTCTGCCGCGGACGCGCTGCATCCGGCGTTCAGCAACCTCTTTGTTCAGACCGAGATCATCCGCGATCGGCAAGCGATCCTCTGCACGCGCCGGCCCCGCTCCCTCGACGAGCACTCGCCCTGGATGTGTCATCTCATGGCCGTGCATGGAGCACACATCGGAACGATGTCCTACGAGACGGACCGCCTACAGTTCATTGGCCGCGGTCGCACTCCCGCTGATCCACATGCCATGAGCAATTCCGCGGCGCTCTCGGGCAGCGAAGGCTCTGTGCTCGATCCGATTGTTGCCATCCGGTGTCGGATCACGCTCGACCCGGAAGAATCAGCCACGGTTGATTTGGTGTCCGGCATCGGCGACACCCGCGACGTCTGCCTGGGGCTTGTCGAGAAATACCACGATCGGCGTCTCGCCGATCGTGTCTTCGATCTGGCGTGGACCCATAGCCAGGTGGTCATGCGGCAGCTGAATGCCACCGAGGCCGACGCGCAACTCTATGGCCGACTGGCCAACTGTGTCCTCTACGCGAATTCCTCCTTGCGGGCTGACCCGGGCGATCTGATCAAAAACCGCCGCGGGCAATCCGGGCTCTGGGGCTACGCTATTTCAGGCGATTTGCCGATCGTGCTGCTGCAGATCGGAGATCCGGCCAATATCGATCTGGTGCGCCAGCTCGTACAGGCCCACGCGTACTGGCGCTCCAAGGGGTTGGCTGTGGACCTGGTGATCTGGAACGAAGATCACGCCGGGTACCGGCAACTACTCCATGAACAAATCATGGGGCTGATTGCCGCGGGTCTCGAAGCACACGTGATGGATCGACCGGGTGGTATCTTCGTCCGTCCGATTGACCAGATTTCAAACGAGGACCGCATTCTGCTCCAATCGGTCGCTCGCGCCATTCTCACCGACAGGCGGGGATCGTTGGCGGACCAGATTACCCGTCGTGGCCATATGGACGTTACCGTGCCGCGCCTGATTCCAACCCGAACCCGCCGTGCTGAGCCCTTGCCATCCGCTGCGGAGCCGCGCACCGATCTCACCTTTTTCAACGGGCTGGGAGGATTCACGCCTGATGGCCGCGAGTATGTCATTACGACCTCGCACGGGCATGTGACGCCGGCGCCGTGGGTCAATGTCCTGGCGAATCCGAACTTTGGCACCGTCATCTCGGAGAACGGCCAGGCCTATACCTGGAGCGAGAACGCCCACGAATTCCGCCTCACTCCGTGGCTCAACGACCCGGTGAGCGATGCAAGTGGAGAAGGCCTGTATCTCCGTGACGAAGAGCGGGGCCACTTCTGGTCTCCCACACCGCTGCCCAGCCGCGGGGCGACGCCGTACGTCAGCCGGCACGGCTTCGGCTACAGCGTCTTCGAGCATACGGAGCGAGGCATCCGCTCAGAGCTGTGGGTGTATGTGGCGCTGGATGCACCGGTGAAGTTCATGGTGCTCAAGGTGCGGAACGAATCGGGCCGATCGCGCAAGTTATCCGCGACGGGTTACGTGGAATGGGTGCTGGGAGATTTACGGCCAAAATCGGTGATGCATGTCGTGACCGAACTGGACGCCAAGAGCGGCGCCCTCTTTGCGCGAAATCCCTACCACACGGAGTTCGCCGGACGGATTGCCTTTTTTGACGTGGACGAGACGACTCGGACCATCAGTGGCGACCGGACTGAGTTTATTGGGCGCAATGGCACGCTTCGCAGTCCGGCCGCGATGACCCGGGTGCGGCTATCGGGTAAAGTGGGGGCTGGGCTCGATCCCTGCGGCGCAATCCACGTTCCATTCGAGTTGGCCGCTGGGCAAGAGCGCGAGATCGTCTTCAGGCTCGGGGTTGGACGGGATGCCGAAGATGCCCGCAACCTGGTACGTCGCTTTCGGGGATCTGTTGCGGCGCGCAGTGCGCTCGAAATGGTCTGGCAGTACTGGAAGCACACACTTGGCGCTGTGCATGTGAAGACGCCGGACCAATCTCTCAACGTGCTGACGAACGGCTGGCTCTTGTACCAAACGCTCGCGTGCCGTCTGTGGGCCCGGAGCGGATACTACCAATCGGGGGGCGCCTTCGGTTTTCGCGATCAACTTCAAGATTCGATGGCGCTCATCCACAGCGAGCCGCAGCTTGCGCGCAAGCACCTCCTGCTCTGTGCAGCCCGGCAGTTTCAGGAAGGCGATGTCCAGCACTGGTGGCATCCCCCTTCAGGCCGAGGTGTGCGTACGCGCTGTTCGGATGATTACCTCTGGCTGCCTTTGGCGACGTGCCGCTACGTGCTGAGCACAGGGGATAGCGGGGTCTTGGATGAACCCATCCACTTCGTCGAAGGCCGCCCGGTTAATCAGGAGGAGGACTCGTATTACGATCTGCCGGGCCGGTCTGAAAAATGGGCCAGTTTGTACGAACACTGCGTGCAAGCTATTCTGAACGGCCTCACACGTGGGGAGCACGGCCTTCCACTCATCGGCTCCGGTGACTGGAATGACGGCATGGACATGGTCGGCAAACACGGCAGAGGCGAGAGCGTCTGGTTGGGATTTTTCCTGTACGACGTGCTCATGCAATTCACGAAGGTTGCACGTCTGCGTGGTGACCTGTCCTTCGCTGAACGTTGTCAGAGCGAAGCGGTGCAAATGCGCCAGAATATCGAGCAGCATGGCTGGGATGGAGAGTGGTATCGCCGTGCCTATTTTGATGATGGCTCGCCACTTGGGTCGGCAAGCAATCCGGAATGCCAGATCGATTCGATTGCACAAAGCTGGTCGGTTCTCTCCGGGGCGGGGGATGCCTCGCGCTCACGCATGGCTATGAGCGCGCTGGATCGGCGCCTCGTTCGCCGGGACCATGCACTGATCCAACTGCTGGATCCGCCGTTCGACAAATCAAATTTGAATCCTGGCTATATCAAAGGGTACGTCCCTGGGGTGCGAGAAAATGGAGGGCAGTATACGCATGCGGCGATTTGGGCGGCGATGGCGTTCGCCGCATTGGGAGACAGACGGCGCGCGTGGGAGCTGTTGGCCATGATCAACCCGGTCAACCATGCGAGATCTCCGGAGGGGGCCGCGACCTACAAGGTAGAACCGTACGTGGTCGCGGCCGATGTCTACGCGCTTTCGCCGCACACCGGTCGCGGTGGATGGACGTGGTACACGGGTTCGGCAGGCTGGATGTATCGGCTTATCGTGGAATCACTCCTTGGGCTGCGGCTTGAAGTAGACAAGCTACGCGTTGCTCCGTGCCTCCCCGCGGATTGGAAAGGGTTCACGTTGCACTACCGATACCGGGAAACTGTCTACCATATTAGAGTCCTGCAAACGTGCGCGGGGAATGGCGAGATGAGCGTGACTGTCGATGGAGTCGAGCGACCAGACAAAGTTATTCCCCTTGTGGACGACCATCAGGAGCACACAGTTGAGGTGCACGTACAGGTTGCCGAAGTTAACTTAGAGAAACTGTATACGACAAAGTCGGAAAACGGTGAGCAGCAGACTCAAGTATTTTTTTTGAATGAGAGCCCGCAGAATCATTGAAGTATCCATGCATCGCTTAATATCTCTTGACCGGGCTCTCCACGGCGTCTAGCATAGGACCGTGCGGCTTGAGCCTCGCAGACTGTTCAATCCCTCGCGCTTCTCACCTCCTCCCTGCGCGTTTGATTCTCCGGTCTCTGCCGCTCCGCTGCCAGAGTGTTGCCGAAGTGCTGCGATCATTGGGCGATCACTAGGGCGAAGCGAATCAGTATCTTGAGGACATATGAGGCTGCGGACTTGCCGTGGAGTTCTCGGCGCAGGATTTCCAACCTATGAAAGAGAGTCTCGATGACACAGGAAGAACAAATTGCCAAGATGAAGAAAGCGATCACTCAGGCCGTGAAAGTGATGGGAGATCGGTTTGGCTCGACAGAAGCAGATGTTGAGAAGGCTATTGCTGAGCTGAAGGCGTCCCTGCAGACAGCGCCGGTTGCAGCGCCTCAGCCTTCTCAGGGTGCGGCAGCCGTGACTGCCGTGGTGTAGGGGTGCAAGCACAGATTGAATAATACGATCATGGCTTTGAATAAGGGGCTCGCTGGCTATCATGTAACTTGAGAGGATGTGGGTGAGTCGGTTGTGCCTATGCCGAGGAGCCTCCTCGACCATTGGTAACCAGCATCAGGAAGGATCGTATGAAGAACAACACGCAAGTCTATGTGCTCACGCTGAATGCCCCATCAAGAAAGACCGTTCGACTCTGGACCGGAGCGAGCATCCATTCATTGCGACATTGTTCCAGCAAGAAGATTGATCGTACGCTGGCTGAGATGCAGCAGCATGTGGATGATTTGCAGCGCGCGATCAGCGTGCTGGCGACCGGGGGATCGTACTCCATCAATCGCTCTCGATAATGTGTTGCAGTCGGCGGGAGACATTCACAGAGAGGGCATACAGCCATCATGCCGGATGATATAAAAGACGGGAAAGTTCATGCCGTAATTAAGCCGGCCAGCGCTCCATCACAGAAGCCCGCCGATGGTGATCTTACGTGCAGTGAATCTCAGATTGAGGACATTCTCTCTGGGGGTGAGTCCTGTAGGCCACTGAGCAAGAGCGACAAGGGCCTTCATCAGAAGCGCCAGCCGAAATCTTCGCAGTGAGCTACCAGGGTGAGGTGTGCGTTCTCCTGTCCCTCCCTCAAGAATCTGCGGTGATTTTCTTCCCTATTCGGCCAACAAAATAATCATCTGAAGAGTTCTTGCCCGGGTCTGTCATCGGCCGGTCATGATCGCTATTTGACGGTTCGGGAAATGGCTAGTGCTCCTTGGCAGGGCGGTGGAGTATCCTGTGCCGACAGCACAAGAGGGGAACAGCCACATGAGCGAGCGCACGAATGATGTGAGGCTTCGGTGGCCTCTTCCGGCCCACGACTACTGGTCCACCCCTTTCGCCGAATCGTTGCTACAACATCTGAATATTTCCCCTGGAGCCTCCATTCTCGATATTGCTTCCGGCCACGGGATTCCGGCTTTTTACCTGGCAGAACAGGTCGGACCCACGGGACAGGTCTTGGCCATCGACCTCAGTGGGCGTCAGGTCGAGAGCGCGCGAGCGATTCAAGGAGCGCAACTTCCGTGGCTGCGGTTCGAATGTCTGGATATGCGTGCACTGCCTCAGCATCTACCCTGTTTCGACCGCATCACCGGCAATCTCTCCGTCATGTTTTTCCGCCCCAATCGCTTCGAAACTGTTCAGGGGTTGGTGGAACATCTCAAGCCAGGCGGCCAACTGGTCCTGACCTTTCCTTCGCTTGGTACGTTCGAGTCACTCTGGCGCAGGATCGATCAGGAAATGGCGGTTCGTGGTCTTTTGGCGGAACGTCGTCGGCTGGAAGCCTATCTTGCCGAACGGCCGTCGGCAGCAGACGTTCGTGGATGGCTGGATCGGATTTTTCTCTCGCGTATTGTTGTCGCTGAGTATCCGTTGGAGGTGGCGACTGGTGCCGGTCAAGCGTTTCTCCAGCATCCGCTGCTCCGGGGCGGTTTTCTCGATGATGCCTACGAGTGTTTTGAGGACCAGGGGCTGGCGGATGAAGTTATGACAAGGGTTTCGGAAGATATAGAGAGCTTCACCCCGTTGATTGCACAGCGTTGTATGTTGTCAGGGTGGAAGCGATAGCAGGATGCTGAAAAAGCCCTCCAGCAGGGAGAAGGTTAAGGTTCAGGCTAAGGTTGAGATAAAGAGAGCCTGATCTTCGCTCAACCTTGACCTCATACTACTTCATCCTGCGGCCTTGCCTGCGGAACGGCGCGTCTCGGCGCGCCGGGGCTGAGCGGGTGAGAACCGTGGTCTTTTTGAGCATCCTGCGGAAGTATCTTCCTATCGTGCTACACGTTCGAGTGGATCGACGATCCGGCGGCGTCTGGATTAGAACTGATATCCAAGTTCTATGACGTACATATCCACACCGAGACTGGAGGGTCCGTACAGGCCGGCATCGGAAAAGTGTTGGACCCGAAAGCCGGTATAGGCATGCGGGAACGGATTCACGCGAATCCCTGAGGTTGCTACGAATTGAACCGGACCTCCGAAGTCTTGTACCCCGAACTTATGGTTGCTGAAGAATGCTGCTCCAATTCCGGTGTCGAAAGTGAGCAGTCCCTCCCAGCCGCTCAGCGCTAGACCAGGCACGGCCGTCATCATCAGACCGCTCTCATTCGCTCCTGTCAGTAGTCCCGCGCTTGCGATCAGTCTCGTTTCCAGACTCCATGGGCTCTCATCGATCGGCCAGGACCAGGGGAGCTTGATGACCGCTGCGATGTCGTACAGGTGGAAATAATATTTTTGCTCTTTCCCCATGAGGGGAATTTTTTCACCGAAGCCAATGCGAGGGCCGATGCTCAGGAGGGCCATGTCTCCAGCAAGGCTGGGTGTGCAGATCGCTGTGGAAAGCCAGAGGGCGAGCAACAGCTTCAGGAGGCATGGGTATTGGTGAAAGCGCATGTTCGGTTTCTCGATGAATTAGGATTAGTGTGTCATGGTTCAATGACTTATCCAATAATTCATGGATATTTATGCAACATGCTTGCTGAGCATGAACGTCAGTATGGCCTTCATCGAGGCAAGCCAACATCCTTGGCTAATCGGCCTGTATGTGCAATCGGTCTGAAGTCTCGACCGACGTAGAGGCACTATAGAAAACGGAGAGTCGTTTGCTACGACAAATTGAATATGAGAAAGGAGAGAATGTAGTGAAACATGAAGGGGCGCTTCGGTTGAAGCGCCCCTTCTGCAGCAGATGCTTGTTGGTGCTTTGTTAGAAGCGTCCGCGACCGCCGCGATCGCCACCACCACCGCCGCCGCCAAAGCGACCACCGCCACCACCACCACCGCCGGTGCGAGGCTCTTGTGGCTTGGCTTCATTGACAGTCAGGGGACGTCCGTCCATCTGTGAGCCATTCAACGCGGTAATCGCGGCCTTGGCTTCTTCCTGTGTGGCCATTTCGACGAAGCCGAAGCCTCGCGATTGCCCGGTGAACTTATCCGTGATCACACGCGCAGACTCGACGGTGCCATGCGCGGCGAAGAGGGTGGTGAGCTGTGATTCAGTTGCCGCATAGGGCAACCCGCCGACATAAAGTTTTGAACCCATGGGGGTTCCTCCTTCTGAAATTGATATTGTTTGAGACTCGAGAACGAACACAAGAGGGGAAGGAACGGGCCGAAGACGCGAATGGTGGAGCGGCTTGGGTCGAGCTTCCGATCAGCTTCTCGGTACCAACAACATCGGTGATGGGCCGTTCTATTTGCTGTTTCATGCGAGGCCCACCGCATGCAACAGGAACATCCTACCAGAGGCACAGGTGAAAAGCTATAGCGTTTGGTTTTCCATGTCTTGTGTGGCCTACATTCTGAGCCGGCCTGCCTGGACGCTTGGCCACCGCATCCAGACTTGTCATAATGGCGAATCTACAATTGCAGCAGAAGCATTTATGAGTAATGCGGGCTATACATCCGCATTACCGGTGGGACCGGGACCTGGCCAGATGAGGTAGGGTGGCTTTTTCATGGTCTCAGCCGAACGCGGATAGAGACGTTGCGCATAACCATAGGCGTCTTCTTGCGCAACCAAACAGGTGGCTGCAGCGAGATGGTTGGAAATGACGCGGAAGGCCCCTCGATCGTCCGCTTCGATGGTTGCCATGTAGAGGGCACAGGAAAAGCTTCCTTCTTTTGAACAGGCGGTGCTGATCAAGAGGTGCGATCCATCTGGGAATGTCATGATCGGGTCCAAGTTGGTACGGCCCATGCGGACTCCTTTTTTGTAACGGGTATGACTCTATACGATCTGGTTTGCGTAGGGAGTGACATAGAGCCTGAGGAGGTGTCCCTCCCATTTGGTTCCTTCAAGGGCAACCACGGCGTTCAAGGCCTGCTCTCCGGACCCCATTTCGACAAAGCCGTATCCTGCAGACTTTCCCGTATGTTTGAATCGAACCACATAGGCTCTGGCAACAAGACCATAGGAGATGAAGATCCCACGCAGCTCGCAGTCCGAAACCTTGTCCGGGAGTCCTCCCACATACAGAACTCGTTTCCCCATCGAGACTCCCTCCTGACTCGTCAGTTAGTCCGAGCAAGCGAGTCTTCGACATACGAGCCTGTTCGCAAGCAGGTCGCAAGCCCCAGTGAGTAGAGTCCGTAGATGAGCCATTTTGAGGGGTCGAAGTGGTACCAGCGAGGACCGTTTCGGTAATCGGTAGGATACATGTGATGGTAGTTATGGTATCCCTCGCCAAATGTTACGAGGGACACCAGCCAGCTGTCCCTGCTGGAGTCTGATGTGCCGTGTGGCTGTTGTCCCCACAGATGGCAGATGGAGTTGATGAAAAAGGTCGAATTGAGCACAGCAAATGTGCGTCCCACCCCGGCGAGGAGAAAGCAGCCGACTCCACCCATGATGCCGTTATAGAGAAAGCCGATGAGAAACGTGCCGGCCAGGCCTGCGAGGAGCAGGAGGGGATAGTACTTGTGTTGCCAGATCGCTACGGGATCGTTCGCGACGCGCGTCGCATATTTGGGATGGGCGTGTTGATCGGCGACAAAGAGCCATCCACAATGGCTGTACCAGAATCCATGTTGCGCATTGTACGGATCTTTTTCCTCGTCGCAGTGTGCGTGATGACGCAGATGATCGGCGGCCCATTTGATGGCGGAGTTTTGAAGCGCCCAGGCGCCTCCGATCAAGAGTGTACCTTTGACCCAATTTGGGCAGTCAAAGCTTCGATGGGACATCAATCGATGGTAGCCGACGGTGATGCCCAGTCCGCTGATGACATAGAGCAGCCCAAACATCGACCAGTCGAGCCAGCTGTAGTGATAGAGATATCCATAGAGAGGGACTCCGATCACAGTGCCTACGGCAAAGGTGCAAAAGAGGATGACGGTCCAGAGCCCGCGGCGACTGCTGATCTTGATCGGTACACCTTTGGGGGTAATGGCGAACGTTGGTGATTGTGGAGTCATGGGTTGTTTTGTTGTCTGGCTCATAGGGCCTCATATTCCTAATGGATTTGTAGCGGCGGCCACAGGCCGTCACTATTGCGCTGCATTTCGATTCGATCAATGTCTGTACCGGCATTCGTCGTCTGCCAATCGTGCGATCGGCATGGTCGAGTGCGGTACGGACCGGTGCTGTTCAGCGGTCTCTATGAAGAGACCTGCGTGCGGAGCCGAGCGGAAACTAGAGAATCAATCGCGCAGAATCTAGAGGGAGGGAATGAAGGCGCGAGGGATAGAGTAGTGACCGAACTTGATCTGTAGCTACTATAGCACAGTTGCGCTAGATAGCGAAGGTGTCAGTCTGTTATGATCTAAAAGATGTCAATACCCTGAAAGCGGAGACCGATGTTTCTCCTCGGCATTATCGAACTGGTCTTTGCTTGCAAGAAAGTTGACGGCAGAAGGGGCTTGCTGTAGGATGACTTCTACATCGTTGTCGCAGTAGTCCGGCGGCACGGCTGTACACACCATACGGACTTCGCGATCGCATCGCGACCAGGTCCTGTCGGAGCTGATGCCTCTCTGGTTTCTCTCCCCTCGGTTCTCTGATCCCGTCTTAATGCGATCATACTGAAAGGATAGTGCATTGCCTACCTCTGCTCACACGAGTTTTCATACCCTTGGTCTGTCTGAACCACTCTTACGGGATTTGACAGCAGCGGGCTTGCTGGTTCCAACCCCCATCCAAGCTCAGGCTATTCCACCAGCCTTGGAGGGCCGAGACGTTATCGGTTGCGCTCAAACCGGTACGGGGAAGACGGCTGCGTTTGTTGTCCCCATGATCGAACGGCTTGCAATTTTGCCAAAAGGTCAGCCGCAGGCATTGATTCTCGCCCCAACGAGGGAATTGGCCTTGCAGATTTGTACTTCAATTGAAAAGCTCGGTCGCAGCCATCACATCTCTGCCACGGTCGTCGTCGGAGGGAGCGATATGCAGGCGCAGATCAGAGGATTGCGCCAACGCCCTGATATCATCGTTGCCACTCCGGGGCGTTTGCTGGACCATATGTGGAATGGGACGATCAATTTGGCCCCGATCAAGATCCTGGTGCTTGATGAAGCCGACCGTATGCTCGACATGGGATTCGCTCCACAGATTAATCAGATTCTCGACGCGTTGCCTTTGGAGCGACAGACGTTGCTCTTTTCCGCCACACTCCCGACGGATGTCACACGTTTGGTCCAAGCGAGTCTGAACGGTGCCGTTCGTGTGATGGTGACGCCTCACTCCACGACGGCTGAAGGCGTGACCCAGGCGGTGCATCATACGACCTCTCAGGAGAAGACGAAGCTGTTGGTGGCGTTGCTGTCAGCAGAACGGGGGACAGTCCTCGTATTTGTTCGGACAAAGAGCCGGGTTGATCGACTCGGCCAGACACTTGAGCAGGCCGGTCACCGCGTTGCGGTCATCCATGGAGACCGAAGTTTGCCCCAGCGCCTCCGTGCTCTCGATGGGTTTAAGCGAGGGCAGGTCAGAATTCTCGTCGCGACGGATGTCGCAGCCCGCGGGATTGACGTAGCCAATATCGGCCACGTAGTGAATTACGATTTGCCGAATTGTCCAGAGGACTATATCCATCGTATTGGACGGACAGCCCGGATGAAGATGACAGGGAGAGCTACCAGTTTTGTGGCCTTTGAGGAACGGGATCAGCTACGCGCGATCGAAACGTTGCTGGGGCATTCTGTGCCGTTGGCAGAGGGGAGCCCTTCACCCAATGCTCGCCCACACTTGAGGATGCCAGAACGTTCCAGGGGTGATCGTCAGCGATGGGGGCGTCCATCCGAGTCTTCCATCATACCGGAGGGGGTCTAGCTTTCCCTAGGACAGAGTCTGATGGCTAGTCCACATTATTCATGACGATCCGTCGCTAAATCTCGGAGTACGCACGGCAAGTTTCCCGTCAGTCTCGCCCCTCTCGCTTGAATCACGACGGTACAGCGGTGAGGTTTCGAGAGGACGGACGCGAAGGAACCATCGACGGATTGATGGAGTTAGTAGTCGGTTCTGGCCGCAAGCAGGATTCCCGGACGGAATATTGGGGATCCCGACCGGGCACTGACAATTGAGGACGATTTGTCGGCTCTAACCGATGAGGGTGGAGTACTGCTGATGGTGAAGCAGCAGAGCGAGTAGTGCTGCGTGGTTACCAAACAGCTGCAAGTACGGTGTCCCTAATACAAAGGTTCTTGCGGACCCCACTGGAGCCCAGCCAAATCCGGATCCTCTCCCTCTGTATTCATCGGGCGATCGGGCTTGTCCGTCTTACGCTGTTCCCGACGAGCGTCTTTCTCGCGCCGCTGAATTTGCTTTGCTTTCTCGCGATCTCGCTTTGCGATGGTCGTTTTCCCTGCTCGTCCGATGGTGCCCTCCTTTGCCTGGCGACTCATATTGAGTCACCAATCGCCTGCAATGTATGCCAGTGGTTTCTCTATGATTGCGGCGTTTCTGTTGCTCCGCGACGTCTTTTGTTGTTTGACTCAGGAGCGTGACTGGTGGTCTTTGCTTCTCGTTCAGCCGTACGGGAGCGAGTACCTTGGCCAAACCCACGGCTTGCCATGTTCGATACTTGCTGGCGGATGTCTTCCATTGAGGTTGTCAGACTAGTATCCAGAGGGCCTGGAAGACCGAGCACTTCCCATCTGATTTTTGGCTTCCGAGTTGCCCGTGCTCGGTTCTTTCTCGTCTTGTCGGCTCGCCATCCTGTGGATAGCTTCATAAGTGCTCCTTTTATATATGGAACCGACATCCCCAACGTGGGAGAAAGCTCAATGTATTGAGGGGGATCAGGGAGAAATGCCAACACCATTGCACCCATCTTTCTGCCAGACATCCACGAACAGAATATGATGGAGCGTATGAGCCAGCACAGCCCCCCCAAAGAACCAATCGCGCCTGGATAATGCTATGAAGTCTGGTGCGCGAGGAGTATTGCTGACTCGTACGATGAATACAATAACATGGGCCAGAGCGAGAGTCAAACAGGGTATGTGGCTAGTTACAGAAACTATGGAAGAGGCGGACAATCAGACAGCGAAGATTAGTAAGGAAGGGATACCGTAAGCCGGAGATTTGCAGGCTGCGGAAAAACTCGGTTTACACGCAATATACTATTGGAACTTTCCATATTGGTGTCGATGGCAACAAAGCCGCAGGATGCTCAAAAAGGCTGTCCAGCAAGGCCGCAGTGAGCGAAGAGGCGAGGCGTACGCTTCGGTACGTTGAGCCTCTGAGCGATGCGAGAACGATGCTGGCGGACTTTTTGAGCATCCTGTTAGAACTCGTGGACATGTCAGCTGAGTTATTCACTGTATGCTACGACTGAATTGGCATGATTTAGGAATTGTGTTTGTAAATAGCGTGTCCTGATGTACGGTAGAAACATCGTAGGGATGCTCTATGGTACAGGCCTCACATCGATCCGCTATTTTAAATAAGTTTCGTCAGCACCCTCGAGTCCGCATCTCTGCCCCCTTTGTCTGCGCCCTGTCTCATTGCCAGTCTCGTCGTTGGTTAAGGAGACCTGGTATCGACTTGGGTGTGGTCTACGATCTTTCAATGCGCGGTGCCCGAGTCAGCACGGAGGCTGAGATCCGGCCAGGAGATGAAGTCACGTTGTGCCTACGTCTTCCCAAGCAGATCAAGCCTGCCGATATTGCTGTTGCCAAAGTGCGGTGGGCGAAGGATCAATTCTTCGGCTTGGCTTTCACGGAAGTGTCCCCTGCTGCGCAGAATCGTCTAAAAAAATACGTGGCTATCGTTTC
>CAZGYZ010000011.1:0-21623 GCA_964530675.1 uncultured Nitrospira sp.
TCGCATAGATCATAGAGGCGTTTCGCGCTTCTCTGGTGTCCCCAACGGGATTTGAACCCGTGTTACTGCCTTGAAAGGGCAATGTCCTAGGCCAGGCTAGACGATGGGGACGAAACAGAGATGCAAAAATGAGTGGGACTCTTACCATACTTCAGACTCATGTGTCACTAGAGGAGACGACGGACTTCATGAGGCCTGGTCGCGTTTTCGCTCCGAATTCGGTAGGATGAACCATACCGAGCGCATTGGAGCCTCATCAGTCAAGAACTCAAGGAGCACGACTTATGTCAAGACCCCGATTCGCATTGTACAGATCCCTGCTGCTCGTTGCCTGCAGCCTGATAGGAGCCGGTTGTGCCCACGATACCTATCAAGAACGGGCGAACCTGATTAAGAATCATGCCGACGCATTTTATGACAGTCTGAAAGCCAACCGAGTGGAATCTGCGATCAGGGACAATGAGCAGATTGAAGCGATGGCGAGCCAGATGGGAGACACCGTCAGAAAACGGGCCGGCCAGCAAGGCACCACATCGGTCGAACGAGAGTTCGCCTTGATGAACACCGCCAACGAAGCCGCAGCCACAAACTGGCTCGCACTGGGCCAATACTTCACCATCAAGCGCCAATACCTCCAAGCCCGTACCACCTATCGACGCGTGATCGACACCTATACGAATCCCACAGACCGGCCATACCGAGAACAGGCCCTGCGCGCCTTGAAGGATTTGGACATGCTGAATCCTCCCACAACAACGACGAATCCGTGAACGGCGGCCGCCTCCCACGCCAACTCTCTCGAATACTTCTCAGTGGACTCCTGCTGCTCAGCTGGGGTTGCGTCCACCGAATTCACGTCGCCCCTGCACCTACAGTTGTTTCGCCGACCGCCATCGCGCGCTCACTTCAAGTCATTGTGCCCTTTCTCGCCGTGAAAGGAGCCGATCATATGCCGGGCATCGCCTTGCTCGAGTGGCCGGCACAGGATCTCCGAACCGCCGTGATTGACTACATCCAATCGCGGCGGTCATTTGCCTCGGTAAGCGATAAACCCGCCGATCTCACCCTGACCGTCAAAGCCTGGCTGGCAATGCGATCTCACGATAAATACCACTATCGTGTACGCCTTGAATCAGTCTTGGGCTCTTCAGAGAAGCCGGCGATCAAATCGTATCTGGTGGAAAAAGAAACGGCAGGGTCGAGCGTTCGATGGGTCACGGCTTCGGATCAGACCCCTATTGCAGAAGCAGTCCAAGCCGCACTGGATGATCTACTCGCGCAGATCGAAGCCGATCATCTCTTGTATCGGAAATAACCCGTTGAGGATGAAAGGACTAAGAGACTCAAGACCGTCGGTCAAGGAGGCACACTGCGAGAGATCCGGCTGCCACACCGGCCATAAACATCGCACCGACTATCCAACCAAAAGAGAGGCCCAATTTCCTCGGTTCACGACGTCGAAGTTCCCGGCTCAGATTCGGCATATGGGATTCTGGCCCGAGCCATTCATCCTCAGACGAACGGTTCGAGCCTTTCTTGAAGAGAATAGCTGTCATCTTTTCACTCATGATTCCCCTACCCTCCTACAAGCCCGGCCATACCAATCCCACCTCCGCAGCTGGAGCTACGGAGCCTAAGCAGTACGAGAACCAGTAAAGTTGGCCCAGGCCTCATTGATCTGTACGGTCGAAGCCGGTTCAAACACATGGCAATCAAGACGTAGCGAACGATCGCCGAGTGGAATGTTCAGAGAATCACAGTGATGTGGCCGGTCGGCGTTAGCATGTTGATTGGGGCGAAATCTATTACAGGATACGCACATCCTCGCGACAGAGATCTCACCCTGTTCTTGGAGACTACGAATGACCTTTACCAGGGACGTGAGGAGAATGACTTGCTCTGGCTCAGAGAGTGCCTCCGTTGCAGTCGCCAGCCGATCAGGCATCCGGGAAGAGGGTGTGCAAGATCGATTTCCTTTGGCCGTCAACTGCGCCATCACAATTCGGCCATCGCTCATGTCGCGACGCCGTCGAAGCAACTGCTTCCGTTCGAGCGTGGCAATGACTTCTGACGCCGTCGGAAGCCTGATGGCCAACTCATTCGCCACCGTTGAGACCTGTGCACGCTGCCCGGGTTTGGACCGAAGAAGCGTGAGAACCTGCCGCTGTAACGGGCCAAGACCTGCTCGACCTTCTCGCCGCCATGTCCGGCTTTTCATCGCAAGCCCGATTTTTTCCAGACCGGCCGCCAACTGAGTGGTCAACTCAGCTGCATCCTGTAATACCGATGACTTCTTCCCGCTCTTGAGCACGCGCAGTCTCGTCATAGGAGCTCCTGTTAAAATACCAGCATTTCCTAAGTGTAGTGCGCGCGCTGTCCCCACGTCAAGATTCCGGATAGCACATTGACCGGTATCCCCATGAACGGAGCAGAGAAGGAAGCGATTGGAAGATGCCGACTGGCCTAGAAGCTGGAACCAGAGATCGAACGGCGCTGCCGGTGTTATGGATATGGGGGAAATACTTCAGCAACGATTCACAACCGATAACATCTGAGATGAAATCAGGCAACCTGCCAAATCACCATTCGCCGTCGAAAGCCGCAGTTACGCAGGTTAGAACGTCTCAGCCAGCAGCGATTGGATCAGCCCTTCCGTTTCCTGATACTGGCCCTCACCGATCCGTACATGGCGAATCACGCCCTGCTTGTCGATGAGATACATTGCAGGCCAGTAACGATTGCCATAGCGATTCCACGTCGAGAAATCGTTGTCGATGGGGATGGGAAAGCGGATGTCGTGTTCCTGGATATATTGCTTCACCTTCGCAAAGTCGCGTTCGTAGGAGAACTCCGGCGAATGCACGCCGATGACTATGAGCCCTTTATCCGCATACTTCTGATGCCATTGCTTCACGTAGGGTTCGACATTTCGGCAGTTGTAGCACCCGAAGGTCCAGAACTCGACCATCACCACCCTGCCCTTCAAGTCGGATAGATGCAAAGGCGCGCTGTTGAACCAGATCTCATTCGTTTTGAATTCCCCCCGACGTTGTAGTGGATGCCGGGATGAAATGTGCCCCCATCCTTATCCCTCCAAGTTTCCTTGGCCTTGTATTTGTTGTCGATGAAGACCGTCTTGGAACTCCAGTTATCCTTCTCACGCTGCAGATAGCCGCCCCGCTCCAGCAGGAGGATTTTCTTCCCCGACGGCGCCAACTTATACACCAATGTTCCCCCGCCCGGACCTGTGCCGATAATGATCACATCATAGTGGGTCAATGTAGACATGGGAGATAGTCGAGGGAAATGGCGCAGTCTTACAAAAAGAAGGTGTGAGACAAGCTAGTCAGCTTCCTGTGCTCGCTCAACGCGCGACCTGAGAAGGTGAAGCGCGAGGGTGTGAGGAACTTTCTTTGCTCCCGGAGCGCGCGCCCTCAGAAGGGCCTCGCTCGACGGCCGCAGTCGAAAGCTCCTCACACCCTTGCTTGGTTGAGAGATGAACTAGGAGGGAGTACGCGTCTACGCACGCAGTGGGGGACCAATCCAGGCCACCCTCCCGTGAAGAAAAAAACAACCAGCTTTGGAGGATCATTCAGAAGGATGAGGGTCGCTCGATGCGCGCAGTGAAGGGAGCCTCGGCCACTCCCTTTAAGAAAATACACAAAAGGATCGAGGCCGCATCTCATGAGTGATCGAGAACGGCTCAGTTTTCACTATTGGGACATATTTCCCACAGTGAATGATTCTGCCTTCGTAGGGGCCTGCCAACGCAATTTACACCCTTCAGACAAGACACATGAGACCCCTTAGGTCTATCTCTTGAAAACATAGACAAAGTTCAACTGGCACTCCGCTTGCTCACTCGTCCTCACCTGTCGGCTGTACCCAGCTCGTCTCGACGATCACGCAGTACGCAGACGTGTGTGCGCGTGAGATGTGCATCATATATCGAGGCGTGGGGCCTACCGACGAGAGACATCCTGGACACTCACATAAAGGAGAGAACCATGAGGCCCACCATGAAAGTATTGTTCTTACTGCTGACAGTGATGGGACTGCCGCTCACAATGTCGGTAGAGTCGAGTCACGCACTGCCCAGTTTCGGTTCACAAGTCGATACCACCTGTCAGGCCTTTAACGGCACCACGCCGTTTGCCGATAAGAGTTGTGCCCTCTGTCACACGTCTAACAGTCCTTCCAAATCGGATCTGAACCAGAATGGCCAGTTCTACAAAGGAAACAATCTGACGGCGATCTGCCCGGTCAAGAACGTCGCACCAATCGCGAATGCCGGCCCGGGTCAGACTGTGACGATCGGCACGACGGTCACTCTCAACGGGAGTGGCTCTAGCGATGCAGACGGGAATCCATTGACCTACCTCTGGTCGTTCGTCTCGACCCCATCCGGAAGCAGCCCGACGCTAACCGGCCCTACAACAGTCCGACCGACCTTCTTGGCGGACAGAGCCGGTCAATACATCATCCAACTCATCGTCAACGACGGCGTGGTCAGTAGCACGCCGGCCACAGTGACAATCACCACCACACCGGGTAATACCGCACCGGTGGCCAACGCAGGCCCTGACCAGACAGTGCAATTGGGCGTGATGGTCACGTTGAATGGTAGCGGGTCAAATGACGTGGACGGCAATCCCCTCACATACCAGTGGGCGTTTGTCACCGTGCCGATCGGTAGCACCGCAAAGCTGTCCAGCCCAACCATCGTCATGCCGACCTTTGTGGCGGACATGGCCGGCCAGTATGTGATCAAGCTTCTCGTCAACGACGGCAAAGTCACAAGCACTCAGGACACCGTAACCATTACGACGACAGGTGGCAACACGGCGCCGGTCGCCAACGCGGGACCGGATCAGTCGGTGCAGGCGGGGATCATGGTCACGTTGAACGGCAGCGGTTCAACGGATGCGGATAGAAACCCGTTGACCTACGACTGGTCATTCGTCTCGATCCCGTCCGGAAGTGCCGCGACGTTGTCGAACCCGACCGCAGCCATGCCTACCTTTGTGGCTGACAAGGTGGGCCAATACGTGATCCAACTTGTCGTCAACGACGGCACAGTGAACAGCACGCCGGATACCGTGACCATTGCGGCAGCGGCAGGCAATACCGCGCCGGTGGCCAATGCAGGGCTGGATCAGACTGTGGCGGTCGGCACGTCGGTCATCTTGAATGGCAACGCCTCGCACGATGCCGATGGGAACGCCTTGATCTGGAAATGGGCGTTGACAACTAAACCGGCGGGAAGTGCTGCGACGCTCGGCAATTCCACCACGGCCATGCCGAACTTTGTCGCCGATGTGGCCGGCCAATATGTCGGCCAACTGATCGTTAATGACGGCACGGTGAGCAGCGCGCCGGACACCGTCACGATCATGGCAGGAGTCGGCAATACGGCACCAGTGGCCAATGCCGGGCCGGATCAGATCGTGGCAATCGGCACGACCGCCGTGCTGGATGGCACGGCCTCACGCGATGCCGATGGGAACGCCTTGATCTGGAAATGGGCGTTGACAACTAAGCCGACGGGAAGTGTCGCGGCACTAAACGATCCCGCAGCGGCCAGGCCAACCTTCACGGTGGACAAGAATGGAGAATATGTCGTTCAACTCATCGTTAATGACGGGATACTCGATAGTCGCCCTGCAACGGTCATGATCAAGACGACGATCATGCCGACGGCACGTGGGATCTATATCAGCAGGGCACAATGGAGTGCTGAATCAGGGAAACTCCTGGTAGCAGGCCGGGCGCCCAACGGGGCCACCGTCGAGATTCTCGACGCCGATACGGGCGCGCAGATCGCGACGGGTGAAACCGGGAACAATGGCCGGTTTAGATTCTATGTGAGTGTCCAGGTCGCGCCCTGCGCGCTTGTCGCCAAAGCCAATGGGTTGACAAGCCTCCGGACTCCGGTGGCCGGCGCCCCTGCCGCTTGTGGCAACATCAAGCCGCCCAGGGACAATGACAAGGAGCACGAGAAGGAGACAGACAAAGAGCACGACCGCAAAGCGCTCTCGGACCAAGACCGAGTGCGGGGCGGAAGCTCCCTCTTGAATCGGAGCAGGCAGGATCGGTAACTCAACGCCGGCTAGATCCGTGAGGGAGATCGAAGCAGGCCGCCAGGGTCTCTTGCAAAAGAGGCTCTGGCGCGCCGGGTTTTACACACCATTTTCAACTCTTCGCAAATAGGGAGCGGGGCTGGGAGTAGCCAGACCATCCTTCTTGCTCGCCAAGGCCCCACGATAAATGGGATTGGAAGGACACCCACATTGGTCCTGTGCTCCCGGAGCAGGGAGGGGTGGAGCCTGATGATCTTCTGTACTCGCGCAACGCGCGGCCTTACCACAGAAGAAGGTGGAGGTTGAGGCTCAGGTTGAGCGCTGACCAATCCTACTCGGCGTCTTTTCGACCCTCAACCTCGACCTAAGCCTTGGCCTTCCGATGAGACGCGCGCAGTAGAAGATCAATCAGCCCCCATCCCTGAGAAATATCGAGCGAGCTTGGAGGGATCATCTGTAGCCTCGCGACGGCCGCACGTAGACCAACACGGGTGCCCTTCCAAAAGAGAGAGAGCAGGCGAGCTTGGAAGGTGCAATTAGGTGGGGATGAGGGTCGCTCGATACGCGTAGTAAAAGGCAACCTCGACCACTCCCCTATTAAAAGCTGAGGAAAGGGCGCGTGTCTTCTGATGTAATGAAAAGGGGGCGACTCAGTTCACGCTAATGGAGCAATTCTCTCACTGTGTAGGATTCCGCCTTCGTAGGGGCCTGCCAACGCAAATTACAATCCTTCGAACAACACGCATGAGAGCCCTTCGGTCTTTCCCTTGAAAACATAGACAAAGTTCAACTGGCACTCCGTTTGCTCACTGCTCCTCACTTGTCGGATGTACCCAACTCGTTTCGATAACCAGGCATGACGCGTACTCATGTGAGCATGACTCTTATTTGTATCGAGGCGTGAGGCCAACCGATGAGAGAGATCCGGGCTACGATGAGGCTGTGAACCTAATACCCTCTTTGGTCGAACCCGGGGAAACAGTTTGAATCCAGACAGAAAGGTCTCTCGTAGGGTGTGCTAGGGTGCAGTGTTCATTTAACTGTTTCAAACAAGGAGGTCGTGATGCATATGATAGGACGTATCGGGTTCATGGGATTAGGGATCGCGTTAGTGGGCTGTCTCGGCGGAGCACCAGTCTTCGCAGCGGATAAACCAATAGAGGATGGGTCGAAGATTATGATTACGTCCCCCAAGGCCGGGGACAAGGTCAGCGACAGCTTTGAGCTGAAATACGAATTGACCAAAGGCTCCCAAGCTGCGCATGCCCACGTGTTCGTGGACAATGAATATCAGAAGGGTTTTCAGGGAACCTTTAAGGGCCTGAGCAGAGGGACGCACCAGATCACTGTGACCGGTGCCACAAAGGACCACGCCCTCGTCGCTGCCAGCCAGACCATCACTGTCGAAGTGCAGTAGCACTCCGACCAGCCGCCTTCAAAGCCACCAGGGCCTCTTGCAAAGAGGCCCTGGCGCGCCGGATTTTACACACCATTTTTAACTCTTCGCAAATAGGGAGCGGGCTGGGAGTAGCCAGACCATCCTTCTTGCTCGCCAAGGCCCCACGATAAATGGGATTGGAAGGACACCCACATTGGTCCTGTGCTCCCGGAACGCGCGCCCTGAGAAGGGCCTCGTTCGACGGCCGCACTTAGATCAACATGGGTGCCCTTCCAAGAAAAGGGAAACACTCGAGCTTGGAGGGAATGCTAGAACGATGGTCGCATACCGCGGCTTATCCAGATGCATCTTTTGAACAGTCTGCGGGGAAGTAGCCGGGGAGAGTGCTGGGGTCTTACAAACCAGTTGCAGTCTGGCATCAAGTCTGCCTTTCGCATTCACTTGCACTGACGTATACTTCTCAGCCCATATTGCTTGTCGAAATCGGGACGGCTGCTGATGCGCTTTATCAAGGACGGTCCGGATATTCCTGATCGCTTAGTGCAAGCCCATGAGGATGGGGATGTTGTCTTCTTTTGCGGGGCAGGTATCTCTTATCCAGCTGGCTTGCCAGGATTTGAAGGACTTACGACTGGTCTTTTTGAGGCTTTGGTGAGGATCCTAATATTACAGAAAAAGAAGCCATCAAAGAGAACCGTTTTGATGTAGCAATCGGTCTATTAGAGGGATGGCCGCACACCTGAGATCCCTTCATTCGGCTGACCCTAATTGGACCGCAAGATATCTCTTGCCCGGATTTGACTGGAGGATAAACCCGACGGAAGCACAAGGGGCATGGGAAGGCTATTTGTGGGTACCAAGGATTAATGCGGAATTGCTCAATGCATTCAAGGCCCAGTTTCTTGAGACAGCTCGGCAATACAACAGTCTGGGGAAACACGACAAACAGTACGCGTCTGTGCTGGCAGTGGCAGCACTTGAATTGAGGGACAATCTAAGCACTGACGAGTTGAGGCAGACGTTCAACGCTTTGCCAAAGGAGGGGTTGGCTGAAGCAGCGAAAATGGTAGCCCGCTCACTTGGCAGTGCAGGAGGCCGCCGTACTGATTATTGGACTCATCGTGTGAAACCACTGATCGAAACCATTTGGCCTAAGTCACATGATAAGCGAACCGGCAATGAGTCCGCAGCCTTTTATGGAGTTATGCGCCCACGCCGGTCCACTTTTCCCAGAAGCCTACAACTTGCTTAAATCGATGCTGGTTAAGACCAAGCATTTTTACATGCCTGTAAAGACTCTTGCCGAGTCCCGGTTGGCGACACAATATCCATTGGAAGCCTTGTCGCTCTTGAATGCGGTTGTGGATGAGGCTGAGCACTGGCCTCCTTCGGAGCTTATGACATGTTTAGAACAGATCGGTTCAGCTAATTCTGAAGTGCAATCAGTTGCTGCTTTTCGACGACTGCGCGAATATTGCGACCGTTATAAACAAGGATAAAAAGCATTACTTCCCGTTTCACGGCGAGCGTCTGCTGGCTCTTCAGACAGTTGACGATCTCTCGTCAGGTGGGATAGCATGATGACCAGAATTGTGGTCATCATGGATTGTGAGGTGGGTTGTGGCAAAAACGTTGTCCTTATCCGAAGTGAAGACTCGGTTGCCTGAGCTGGTGGCTGGTGTGCAGGAGCGTGAGGAGGAGGTTGTGGTCACGAAGCACGGCCGCCCCGCTGCCGTGCTCATCAATGTCGATGAGTATGCACGCCTGAAAGAGACGCTGGATGTTCTGAGCGATCCGGACCTGATGAAACAAGTCAGCCGGAGCAAGGCGTTCTATCGATCCAGTAAGAAGGGGCTCACGTTTGATGACGTGTTCGGTGAGCCGGTTGTTCCTATCAAGAAACGCCGCACTGCGTGAGTCCCTTCCGCCTGGACATCCCTCCGCATGTGGCGGGAGTCATTCGATCTCTCCACCCTGACCTGAAACGTTCCATCAAAGCTGCGGTTCGTGCCATTGCGAATAACCCTGAATGTGGGGAGCCGCTTCAGCGTGAACTCGACGGGTTGAGGAAGTATCGTGTCCGACGATTTCGAATCGTCTATGCCATCAATCGCGAATCCCGCGTGATTCGCCTCATGGCCGTCGGCCATCGCCAAGATGTGTACGAGGAACTGACCGCTCGACTCCGACGAAAAACCTGAACAACTCGCATCAGTCCGCATTACGCGGCACGCAGACTTTGGGGAATCTTTTCTGATTGCTTTGTCTTAAGACCTATCCTGCAACCCTACCTCACACTAATCTGCTTCTCACCCCTTACACTTCACCCCTAACCCCTACCCTTCACGTCCTCAAGGTGTCGTACAAAATTGAAAAATAGATACAAGGGAGTGTACAGAGTTGTACGTATAAGTAGTTCCCACAGTTCTAAGTTGTTGATAATGCGATGATGTCGTGCTGGATCGCAAATTGCTATTCCCTCTCGTGCCAGTTCACTTACATAACGAGGGAGGAAATTATTATGGATTGTCCGAAGTGTAAAGGATTGATGATGATGGAACGGTTCTCTGACTTCTTCCTGGTCTTTTATGCCTGGAAATGTATCAACTGCGGAGCAGTTATCGATAAGACAATCGCCAATAACCGGAGAAACAGCCTCGCCGCCAAAGCCACGAAAGAAGTTGAAACAGCCACCGTATAACACACGGACGTCATAATATCGTAGCTCCCAGCCCAATACAGGGTCCGATCTTGCGATCGAATATCCACAGCAAGAATCGAGAACCCTGCCCACGGCGCACGACTGCGAGTAGCTATCAAAATACAGAAATGGCCTTTCGAATTCGCTCTCGCCTCGTTCTCAAGATAAGCGACGATGAGCCGCAGGTCGGACGAGTTCTCTTCCCCTGAAATATTTCACGCCTGACGTTTTACCTTTCACCAATCCCCAGACAGCCATTTCGATTCCATACTGGGCGTTTCCGCAGTCTGCTAGACTTAGCCTTGGCGTAGTTGCCTCTTACGGATGCGCGTTATCCCAACGAACGGCGAGGTGCTTGCATGATCGATTGGCTGATGGCCACTTCCATAGGATTTGGCCTACTCGGGTTCTTATTCATGCTGGCTGGCGTGGCATCGGCACGTCGACGGCGGTTCGTTCGCCTATCGCTGCACACCACTTTGGCCTTGGCCTGCCTGGCATCAGGTGCCTTGTTTCTGACACTTCAGCTCTCGTTGCAAAGCTACCGCGCTTTGACGCGCGAGGATCTCGCCGCAACCATTCATGCGGAGCCGGTGGGGCCGTCACAGTTTCGCGTCACGATTCACCTGCCGAACGGGCGGACGGACAGTTACTGGTTGGCGGGCGATGAAGTCTATGTCGATGCGCACATTCTGAAATGGAAACCTTGGGCAAATCTATTCGGCTTGCACACGGCGTATAAGCTGGATCGTATTGCCGGACGCTATCATCTGATCGAAGATGAACGCAGGAGGCCACACACAGTCTACTCGCTGGCGACCGATCAATTAGTGGACCTGTTCGCGCTTCGGCGTCGTTACGCCTGGCTGGAGTCGGTGGTCGATGCGGAATATGGGTCGGCGGCTTTCTTTCCCACACACGATCGCGTCGCGATCGAACTCCGCGTCTCCACCACCGGATTGCTATTTCGCCCGCTGATGAAGGCGTTCTGATTGTACGGCGATGGGCCGGCATTAGACACGTGGTAGTCTATCTCTGAACCTTGACACTTTCCTCTCCGAAACGTAGCCTGTCAAAACTACCCCTCACGTACGCCGGAGCGGATCTCTTGCCCAACGATGAAACTACGGATCACAGTTGTTACACTTGGGATCAACGACTTGGAATGAGCGCTGGCATGCTTGAAAGATGGAGAACACCAATGACGCATGAGAACGGGCCTTCGGGGCGCCTCCTTTCCCGCCGAGAAATTTTGCGATATCTGGGCGCTACTGGTGCTTTCTGGTTGATGGCCGGCACTCTGAATCCTAGGCTGTCTGAGGCAGGCACGCTTGGACCTTCATGTGTGGTCCGACCTGAGCAAATGGAAGGGCCATATTTCGTCGACGAACGCTTGAATCGTTCCGACATTCGCTCAGACCCGACCGACGGGCGAGTCAAGCCCGGTACGCCACTGGCTCTGACGCTACTGATCTCACGCCTCGGCGCCGGAGACTGTCAGCCGCTGCAGGGCGCCCAGGTCGATATTTGGCATTGCGATACGCAGGGCATCTATTCGGACGTGCAGGATCCGGAGTTCATCACCATCGGCCAGAAGTTTTTACGTGGCTACCAGATCACTGACGCGCGTGGGGAGGCCCGGTTCGTTACTGTGTACCCAGGCTGGTATCCGGGCCGGACAGTGCATATTCATTTCAAGATTCGCACCACATCTGTGGCCAAGCGGAACTTTGAGTTCGCGTCGCAATTGTACTTCGACGATGGGCTGACGGATCGTGTCCACACTGCCACCCCGTATGTCGCGAACGGACCGCGCACTGCGCGAAACCAGCACGATTGGATCTTTCGCCGTGGTGGTGATCGCCTCATGCTGGCTCCGACGACTGTGGCTGACGGCTATGCGGCATCGTTCGCGATCGGCCTGCAGCTTCAGTAACACTGCCATCCAGTGCTTGGCCTCCGACAAAATCCGCCTGCCCGAACGGCCTCCTCCATCATCGTATTTGTGTTGAGATGGCTGCTAAAACGCACCTCCTCCTCCTTGGAGGAGGAGGTGCGGGACAAGGAGACAGTCATCTCTTCTGATGGTGCGATGTGCTTGTTTTCCGCATCGTCGTTTTCCTTGTAATCTCCTCACAAATACGTATACTCCAACATACAGATAGTGTCTGAATCCTCAATATAGACAAGAGAGAAAGAGCATGGCCAAGATCGACGAGTTCTTTCGAGTGATGGCGGAACAGGGTGCGTCCGACCTGCACATGATATCAGGTCAGCAGCCCGTCCTGCGAGTCGATGGCGAGTTGGAGCGGATTGCCGGGCAGGCTGTTCTCACCCAGGATACCCTCCACCCATTGCTGGACGAAATCATGCCAGGGTCGAAGAAAGACCAATTTGAGTCCACAGGCGATGTCGATTTTGGCTATGAAATTCCAGGGCTGGCCAGGTTTCGTTGTAACTGTTTCAACCACAAATACGGTGTCGGTGCGGTGTTCAGGAAGATTCCCAGTAAGATTCTGACGGCTGAAGAGCTAGGACTGCCGCCGATCCTGACGCGAGCGGCCATGTTGAAAAAGGGGCTGGTCCTGGTCACGGGTCCGACCGGGAGCGGCAAGTCCACGACTTTGGCGGCTATGGTCGACCATGCCAATAAGCATCGAAAAGACCACATTCTGACAGTCGAAGATCCGATCGAGTTCGTGCATCAGAGTCAAGGCTGCATCGTGAACCATCGAGAAGTGGGACTGCATACGATGACCTTCGCATCGGCGTTGCGCGGTGCGTTGCGTGAAGATCCTGACATTATTCTCGTCGGAGAAATGCGGGATCTCGAGACGATCTCCCTGGCGATCGAGGCCGCAGCTACAGGACACTTGGTCTTTGGAACGCTGCACACCGAAAACGCGGCCAAGACGGTCGATCGGATCGTGGAAGTCTTCCCCCATGGGGAACAGCCGCAAATCAGAAATACGCTCTCGACGGCGCTGCGGGTCGTGGTCGCGCAGAACCTGTTTAAGCGGATCGACCGGAAAGGACGTTGCGCGGCGCTGGAGATCTTGATCTGTACGTCCGCTGTCGGCAATCTCATTCGCGATGCCAAGACGGTCCAAATTCCATCAGCCATGCAGACGGGAAAAGCCGTCGGGATGCAGACGTTGGACGATGCGATTCAGGAGCTCCTAAGCTGGAAGTGGATCTCGCCTGAAGAAGCCTACGAGAAATCCATCGACAAGACTCGGTTCGCCAAGCTGCTCAAGACGCCTCCTGACGCGCTTCAATGATCGACCTGCGCAATGGGATGCCCGCACATCATCGGAATGTACCTCATGAAGGTCGCTTCTCCTTCTTCCCTGCCTAACCCCACAAGTTCCGTATCAAAGCAACGGAAGTAGACTCTTATACACATTCCCTGACGATGGAGGAGTGTGGCGGCTATTCACTCTTGTCGCGGAATGCTTTTGTCAGGCGAGCTTTGGTTGCAGGAGAAGGTGCCGACGTCTCGTGCACCTGATCCTGATCGGGTGAGCGGCGCAGGACTTGCCGTACGGCACGCAATTGGTCTCGGTACCGCGCGCAGGCTTCGCAGATCCAATAATGGAGTTGGAGATTGAGCCTCGTCGACCAGGACAGCGGTCGATCCAAGGCTTGCGACGTCAAGTAGGTAACGTCTTTGCAAGGTGGCGTGATACGAGCCAGTAACATGGTGATCATGGGCACTGAACCGTTCGGTTCTTCTCGCTCTTAATCAATCAGACATCAAGGATTCAGCGAGGTGTTTTTCCCTCGCCCTCGAAGCAGGCTCTTGCCCCTCTTCCCCTGAGTCGACCGAGAAGCCGTTTCCTTACGCTGCCGTACAACCACTTGTTTTACTGTGACTCTCTGAGTATCGGCCTGGACGCCGAGGTCTTCTATCAAGGCCCTTAGGGGTTCTGCAACAGACCAGGCCTGGGCGTAACAACCACGCGGCCGGTGGGGTGCGTCAGCATCGAAAACTTCTGAGACTTGGCCGAGGCAGGCTTCTTTCAAGTGCTCGCCAATCCCATCCAGGAACAAACGCGCCTGTTTGAGCACTGCGGCTTTCTTCCCATGAACCTTAACCCAGGCTGTGATGAATGGTCCTAGCAGAAAGGGCCACACGGTGCCTTGATGGTAGGCGCCGTCTCGTTCCACCACACCCCCTTCGTATCGAGCGCGGTAGCGGGGATCATGCGGGGATAGCGTGCGAAGTCCGACCGGCGTCAGGAGCTGCTCTTCGACGAGGCGAAGAATCTGCTGCGCCCGGTCGCGTGGAACCAGCTCGTCAACCAACGAGAGGGCATAGAGTTGATTGGGGCGGAGCGACGCATCGTCCCCTTCTGGTCCGTCGATCACATCGTAGAGATAGCCGCCTTGTTCGTACCAGAATCGTTTGCGGAATGATGCGACCGCGTTCCTGCGATCATTCCGGCACCGATCGGCATAGGCCCTTTCGCCAAATTCCCGCGCGAGAGTTTCACCGACTTCCAGCGCTCGAACCCACAGCGCTTGGATCTCGACCGGCTTTCCATGGCGCGGCGTAACGACCCAGTCGCCGACCTTCGCATCCATCCAGGTCAATTGCGCGCCGGGAACTCCTCCCGTAATCAAACCATCCTCGTCCATCCTGATCCCATACCTGGTGCCTCGGCGATAACCGTCGAGAATCTGTTTCACGGCAGGCCAAGCGGTTTCTCGCACACGGGTCTCATCTTGTGACGCTACGAGATAACGATCGATTGCATGGATAAACCAAAGCGAGGCGTCGATCGTGTTGTATTCAGGCTGCTCGCCTATATCGGGGAAGCGGTTCGGCAGCATGCCTTCGGACACGTGCGCGGCGAAGGAGGCGATGACCTGCCAGGCCACATCCGTTCGACCGGTTACCAGACAGAGGCCCGGCAGCGAGATAAATGTATCGCGGCCCCAATCGGTAAACCAGGGATAGCCAGCGATAACTGTTTGCCCTGTCCCTCGCTCGGCGAGGAACCGTTCCGCAGCACACCAGAGTTCGCCAGCCAAAGAATCAGCGGCTCGGGTAACTTGTCGAGCCCTGTCTCGGCGAGACTTCTCACCCTTCGCAAGGGCCACGACGTCGAGCCGGTCGACGGTCTCGCTGGTGAGAGCCAAGATTGTGGTAGATCCGGACTCAAGCTCGAACGTGAACTCTCCGGGCGACCACCAATCTTCTTCAGCATCGAGTCCGCGTTGTAGTTCAACAGGGAGTTGGATGTACCGATACCAAATCGGTTCATGGCGATAGCCCCCTGAATGGAAGGTTCGTACTTGAGGCAAATCGGAGTAAGGATGCCACAGAACCATTCCGTTCCCGACCTGGGCCTCCGTCGAGAGGCTTCCATTCTCGTGATGCGTGCTATGATAATCCCGCCCGGTGAGCTTCGGCCTCACCCGCAGCACGGCTCTCGATGGCTTCCTACCGAGCAGCTTCCATCGCACCATCACAATATCGCGGCCGTGGATCGACAGGATCTCCCGCTGAACCATTAATCCATTGCAGTCAAAAGTCCAGGTCGGCCAGGGGTCTGTTGAGAATTCTATACAGTGCTCGTACCCAGCTGGATGGACGACGCCCGGATACAGATTTGTTGAGAGTGGAATCGCCTGGCCGTCGATACCGAGCCACTCTTCGAGGTGGTTGACCAGCACAAACCGTTCGCTCGGCGGCTTCCTGGCGGTTAAGAGGAATGCATGGTAGCGACGGGTATTCGCCCCCGCAACTGTGCCCGAAGCAAATCCCCCTCTACCGTTCGTCTCAAGCCATTCGAGACTCAAAGCCCGGTCCAGATTCCGGCAATCTTCGGCCCCGATCTTCACGTCTCACCCCTTCCCTTTACCCCTCACGTCTTCACTCCCCAGATTGTTGAATCAACTTCGCTACCAATCCGGTCCATCCCGTCTGATGACTCGCGCCGATGCCTGCGCCGTTATCCCCGTGGAAATACTCGTAGAACAATACATGGTTGCACCAATGCGGATCGTCCTGCAATCGGTTCGTCCCGCCGAACACCGGACGTTTCCCTTCGGCATTCTGGAGGAAGATGTGCGTCAAACGGCGTGATATCTCGGCCGCCACTTGCCAGAGCGTGGATTGATGGCCCGATCCGGTCGGGCACTCCACCCGATATTGGTCGCCGAGAAAGTAGTGAAACTTTTGCAGCGACTCGATCAGGAGATAGTTGACCGGGAACCAGATCGGTCCGCGCCAATTCGAATTCCCCCCGAACAGGCCTGTACTGGATTCCGCCGGCTCGTAGTCCACCCGATGCTCTTGGCCCATGACCGAGACGATATAGGGATGATCCTTGTGATAGCGCGAGAGGGCTCGGATGCCATAGGGAGACAGGAACTCCTCTTCGTCCAGCATATACCGCAACACAGACTTCAGCCGATCGCGACTCACGAGCGAGAGAAACCGCCGCACGCCTCCGTCGGAGGACTGTGTTTCCAGATGCTGCGCAAAGTCAGGCCGATTCTCGATAAACCATTGCATGCGATGTTTGAAACGCGGCAGGCTGTCGATGAGTTCAGAATCGAGCGTTTCCACGGCAAACAGAGGAATAAGCCCCACCATCGAGCGGACCTTCATATGTGTGGTTTCCCCGTTCGGCAGGTGCAGCACGTCGTAAAAGAAGCCGTCCTTGCGGTCCCACAACTCGATCTTCTCGCCGCCGATGTTGTTCATGGCTCGGCAGATGTAGACGAAGTGTTCGAAGAATTTACTGGCTACGTCTTCGTAGGCCCGATTATCTCTGGCGAGTTCCAGCGAGATGGTCAGCATGTTGAGGCAGTACATCCCCATCCAACTGGTGGCATCCGATTGTTCAATGTGACCGCCGGTCGGCAACGGCGCGCTGCGGTCAAACACCCCGATGTTGTCGAGGCCGAGGAAACCGCCTTGGAAAATGTTCTTCCCCTCGGCATCCTTGCGATTGATCCACCAGGTAAAATTCAAGAGTAGTTTATGGAAAACCCGCTCTAAGAACACACGATCACCGACGCCTTTTCGCTTCTTGTCGATCTTATAGATGCGCCAGGCAGCCCAGGCATGAACCGGCGGATTCACGTCGCCGAAGGCCCATTCGTAGGCAGGGATCTGTCCATTCGGATGCATGTACCATTCACGCAGCATCAGGACGAGCTGTTCCTTGGCAAACGTGGGGTCGACGAGCGCGAGCGGGATACAGTGAAACGCGAGATCCCAGGCGGCATACCAGGGATACTCCCATTTATCCGGCATCGAAATGACATCGGCATTGTACAGATGGGTCCAATCGGCGTTGCGGCCATGCAACCGTTCACGCGGTGGTTCCGGCATGCTCGGATCGCCTTTGAGCCAGCGATTCACTTCGTAGTGATAGAACTGTTTGCTCCAGAGCATTCCCGCGAAGGCTTGCCGTTGGACACGGCGAGCATCCTCCGACAGATTGCTCGGTGCAAGGCTGTCATAGAACTCATTCGCCTCCTTGAGGCGTGTGGTAAAAACGTTGTCGAAGTCCTGTGTTTCGAAACCCGGGCTCTGCTCGTCGTTGGTGAATCGCAGCTTGATCGTCTTCGTCGCGCCTGGCGCAAGCGTCAGTACATACTGGGCGGCGGCTTTGGTGCCCAGGTGATCCGGATTGACCGCTTCCTTCTCACCTTGCACAACATAATCGTGAAAGCTGTCCTTCACGTACCGGGCACCTTCTTCGTCGCCATAGAGGCGGCGGCTGTTGGTTTCATTTTCCGTGAAGAGCAGAGTAGGCTCACCCTCGCAGAGCAACCGGCGGAGGCCATAGTAGTCATGCTGCGTTTCGATGACGCTCATCTGGTCCGTCGGTTCTCCTTGCTTGAGACGGGGGCGCCGGATGTCCGATCCCCAGGACCAGGTATTGCGATACCAGATCGTCGGCAGCAGCGTGAGTTCGGCTTGCTCGGGACCACGATTTATTACCTGGATACGGATGCAGAGATCTTCCGGCGTAGCCTTGGCATACTCCACAAAGACGTCGAAATAGCGGTTCTCGTCGAAGACACCGCTGTCGATCAATTCAAACTCGGTATCTTGACGCCCTCGACGACGATTCTCTTCGACCAACTGGGTATAGGGGAACGATGCTTGCGGGTACTTGTAGAGATACTTCATGTAGGAATGCGTCGGCGTCGAGTCGAGATAGAAGTAACACTCCTTCGCATCTTCGCCGTGATTACCTTCGTTGCCGGTGAGCCCAAAGACTCGTTCCTTCAATATCGGGTCGCGCCCGTTCCACAAGGCAATAGCAAAGCAGATCAATTGATGACGATCGCAGATACCACCAAGACCGTCCTCATTCCAGCGATAGGCACGGGATCTCGCATGATCATGGGGAAACGCTTCCCAGGCCGTGCCGTGAGGACTGTAGTCCTCGCGCACAGTTCCCCAAGCCCGCTCACTCAGATAGGGCCCCCAACGCTTCCAATGACGCTGACGTTTGGCATCCTCGTCAAGACGCTGCTGTTCTGCCAGGATTGAGGGTTGAGGAGCGGAAGCGGTCTGATGATGAGAGGCCATACGACTCCTTCGGTAGAAACGTTATACAACTAGAGTCGTCTTGCTGCAGAAAGTCTTACGGCAGGCTAGTACCGATCCCCTGATGTAGTCAAGCGGAGCCGATAGACCGATGAACCACCGGTGATGAACAGGGTCTGCCCGTCCTCTCCCCATGCGACGTTGGAGGTTGGCTGCCCGGTCTCGATCGTGCCCAAGAGCATGCCGTCTGAAGCGATCACGCTCAGCCCGCCAGGCCTTGCACCAAAGATGTTGCCCTTATCGGGAAAATGTGATTACCCTTGCAGGCCCTGAGGAGAAATGAAAGGGGAAGAGGGGTACTGAAAATTGGTGAGTCGCCTGAGACTCACACCATGAACTATCGTTACGGAATGTTTGGCGGTATTACTGAGGCGAGCAGGAGGGAAACTTCTCAGAAGGCCCGGTGAACTGGCGGAGCGGAGCCACGCTGAGCTCCGCTAACCGCCAGGACTTCAGGAGTCGTTAGACTACGCGACGCTGAGAAACTACTTGCCTCCGTCCTTCATCTTCCCGTTCAGCATGACCATTTGGCCTTCTTGTAGCTGCATCTCTTTCCCGTCCTTCATCACCATTTTGCCGTTCATCATGACCTTCGAGCCGTTCGTCATGGTCGTCTCACGATCCATCCGGCCGATCTCCTTGCCGTCCTGCAACCGGTACATCTTGCCTTCCTTCATCATGACGCCATCCTTTTCCTCGGCCATCGCTGGGACGGCAAGGAACGACAAGGACAATGCGAGCCCGACAACTGCCAGTGTGATGTTTCTATAATTCATGGCTAAACTAAACCTCCATTAAGTTAATGAATGATATAAATGAATTCTCCCTGACAACATGAAACCTGGAGCGGCAAGGAGGACCGCATCCCGGTTTGGGCGGACTTGTGGCCGGCCTTGTTGCCACTGTCCAACTGACCAACTGAATCGAGGTTGTACCTTCTTCGTTGTGGTCGCACACATGCAGATTTTTGTGGATGGCGTAGTGAGATAGGAGCTGCTGAATCAGACAGAACTAGCCGTTGTAGCGGCAGGCACACATTCACACTTCGGGGTTGACAAACAACACTGCGCATCACAAATAGCCGCCCGCCTTAATCCGCAACGGGCAAGCTCATCACGCAATGCGCGCGGAGTTTCCGGAGCGTTTCTTTAACCGTCTTACTCCCACAACAACAGACAAACAGGATCAGATGATCTTTTCGATGCAAAATTTCGAAATCCACCGATTGTCAGCCGCCACACCCGTTGACATCACCAGTCAACTTGCGATGCTCTATATGAAATAAACCAGAGCCCGAAGCTCTGAATCACGCATCGCTGACAGGGCCTGTGTCGCTGAACCTTGCAATATACCGTCCGACGAAGCTCTCATTGCTTTAGAGCCTTGCATTATTCACTAGTCCTGGAGCCCTGTCAAGTCCACAGGCGGAGGTGCTATACTACGCCTGGAAAACCCAGGGAGCGGATACGATGTTTGCACAGAACATGGCCAAGACCGAAATGACCAGATTTTGGCAGTTCATGTTTGATTACTGCCATGAGGAGTATTCATGTGTGCTCGGGTGGGGCATGGCAGGAGTCATAGCATTCCTGGGAGTAGTCATGTGTTTTGGCTATATAATCACGCGCCTCATCAATAAGAGACAGTAACCGAGACTGGCGGACAGAAAGCCTTTTTATTTATTCTCGACCTCCCTCATCAATTCATCTGGCCACACCACTGGCCTGGAGCCGAATCTTCTCCTCCACACTCGCCATTAACTTGGCAAACTGCTCAGGTTGCGGCGCCGTTCTCGGATCGAAACATCCAGCATCCCGCAACATGTGCAAATATTCAAACTCGATGAGCCATTTACTCTTGTTGGTTCTTTCTTCCGCGAGAGCATAGTAAATATCATGAAGTGGGGTCTGAGGCGCTGATTGTTGCATGGCATGAACCGAGCTAAGTATAGTCGACACAGTCTTCTTGTGAACAAGCTGCATGCCCATCGGTGAGTTCATGAAATAGACCAAGGCTGTACCGGCAGCGATGACCGCGAGAACGATCAAGAGGACTTCCATTGGATGCAGCCTACTCTCGGCAAGGCGAGCAGCACAAGTTGCACCAGACACGACAAGAAGTATCGAATGTTTTCGGATGAGATCTCACTCGCGGAGGGAACTATTTCGTCTCGCGAACAGGGAGGAGCCGACGTTCGGGGCCTCCCGGCTTGTTCTGAAAACGGAGGATAAACATCTCGCTCATAGTGCGGGCGTGACCCTCAGCCTCCTCTCGCGTCGCAAAACGATCCTCCCCCACCTGCCACCACTGGCTCGCACTGACGCTCTCTCCTAACAATTCCGTCACCGAGACCCTCAGCGCCTTCGCCAATCGCACCAGCGTGCTCAACGAAGGGTCGTGCTGTCCCAGTTCCAGCCTCGTCAGAAATGTGCGTGACAGGCCGGCGGTCACGGCGAGCTGCTCTTGCGTCAGCCCACGACTGGTTCGCAGTCGCTGGAGCTGTTTACCGAAACGCTGAATAGCGCGCATGAGGCACCTCCGGTATGAAGGCAGCAGACAACAAGGTAAGTCCACTCCGTCAACACAGTAACGGGGATGGTGAGGGAACTGATATGGTCTCTGTTTCCATGGACTCTACAGAATTCGATCTGTTTTGCGGACTATTCGCACAAATCTCGCACAGTGATACGCCAGACAACAGGTGCGGTCATCGTACAGCCAATGTCTCTCGGATTGGAAGACTGAGAAAAGAAATCGGCGCCTTCTCCAACCATTCGCCTTGGTAGCTCAATCGTATTGATCGCTCTTAACAGTCAGTTTTCTTGGCTTGACCTGAGTAGGCTATTGACACGCAATCATAGG